>CAZZMK010000317.1:0-8202 GCA_964655185.1 uncultured Nitrospirales bacterium
AAAGAAATTGATGGGGTACTGAGATCACTATTAATCAATACACCCTATCCAATATACATCTATAGTGATTTGGCAGATAAGAAAGAAATCTTTAAAGAAGAGAATAAACATTATAAGGCTTTTAGGGTAGCAGTTAGAGAAGACCTTGGAATAGATGGCAGAGTAATTTTCTCCGATTCGTTGTTGAAGCAAAGCGGTAAGCACTATTATATTGGAGGATTGATAATTGAAGGGGCAGAAGGGATAAGGCTTGCGATAGATTTTTCAAACTTCCAATCAGGCGATACCTTATGGTTATATGTTCCTTATAGTGACACCCTTCTGGGTCCATTTCCTAAGGATAATACAAAAAAGCCACTCAATGAATATTGGCTCCCTACAGTTGAAGGAGATAATTTAGTGCTTATAGTTCAATCTGCGAGCGAGAATTTGCCCGTCCTCAAGGTGGTATCCACAATGTTTTACTTTATTCCATTCAAAGACTCATTGAAATCTTTGCCATGTCCACTTCCTGTTGCGTGTGTGGAGAATCAAAAATTCCAAGATGTATCTACTGGAGTTGGTTTGTTGGTGGTACCAGTGAGAGATGGCGAGATTTGGTGTACGGGTACTTTGGTAACTGATTCAAATCACTCTACTAATAATTACTTCATAACTGCTCATCATTGCTTTGATGAGGAAAAAGTTAATTGGGAGGATTTAGAGGTGTTCTGGGACTTTAGATGTGAAGACTGCGAAGGAAGTAAATGCCCTTCTTTAGATAATTGCCCTCGTTCTGAAGGGGCTAAAGATTTAGCATATAGTGAGTGTCTTGATGCACATCTAATTAAACTTTATGATGTACCCGTAGGGAGTTATGGTAGGGCTTATGTTGGGTGGGATACCTCGGAATTAAGCAAGAATATGACTCTATATAGTGCACATCATCCACAAGGGACATTGATGAAATCTGCGATAGGCAAAATTACAGATACTGATTTAAAGATGCAACGAGATTCATTTAGCGCTACCTATCACGCTATAGAAGTATTGTGGAATGAGGGTATCACAAATTTTGGCTCGAGTGGTTCTGGCGTTTTCTGTGAGAACTTGAACTTTAGGTTAGTAGGTATGTTGAGTGGAGGTCCTCAACACAATTGTTATGACCGCTCTCATAACTATGATTATCTTGCTTCATTCAGACACTTCTTCCCATTGATAAAATGTTATTTAGTGCCTGGTGAAGAGTGTGTGGAAACTGCAGATTGCGAAGGAGGTTGTTTATTCAAATCACTGGTATATCCTGATGTTTCCTCGTTGAATTTCTTTAGGTCTGTTCGTTCACTGATTTTGAAATACATTCCATATGGGGAGAGAATTGTCCAATTTTATTACAAAAATTCCTCTGACTGGGTTATGAAGTTAGATAATAGTCCCGAGTTAAAGCAATTCTTAAGGCGAATCTTGTCATTTCAAAATTGATATGACACGAGTTAAGGTTATTACCGTCTTCATTGATTGAAAAGAATTCACAAAAACGGGTATTCTATAGCATACCGATTAGAACCAAAAACCAATGATATAAAAGGAGAAGGAATATGTCAAAACTTGCGATTTTCGGTGGTAAGCCCGTTCGTTCGGCAAAAGAAAAACTTGCAACCTGGCCCATAAGCGATAAAAAAGACGCTGAACTCGTAAAAAAGATTACCCTTTCCAATAGGTGGTCTTTCGATGGACAATACGAGTGGAAGTTTGCGGAGGCTTTTACCAGATATCAAGGGGCGAAGTATGGATTGTGTGTAGCGAACGGTACTGTGGCTATACAATTAGCCCTTGAGGCTTTAGATATAGGTGCTTACGATGAGGTGATTGTTCCAGGTATGACTTGGCAAGCAACTGCTGCGGCGTGTATTGATGTAAATGCCATACCCATTCTTGTAGATATAGAACCCGACACTTGGAATTTAGACCTCGATAAAGTAGAAGCCAGTATTACTTCTAAGACTAAAGCAATAATAGTAGTACATCTATACGGTTCAATGACTGACCTGGATAGACTTCAGAAAATCTGTAAGAAGCACAAGTTGTTTTTGATTGAAGATTGTGCTCACCAGCATGGTTCATTCTGGAGGGGAAAAGGAGTAGGCTCGTTTGGTGATGTAAGTGCGTGGAGTTTTCAAGAGTCTAAGGTTCTTTCTTGTGGTGAAGGTGGTTTCAATATGTGCAAGACTAAAGAAGTTTTCTATAAGTTGTATAGCCTTAGGAACTGTGGAAGGCCTTACCCCGCTAATCCACCTGCTTTTGGGCTAAATAAGCCTGTTGGTATGGATATGACGCTTCAGTCAGGAAATTATCGCTTAACTGAATGGCAAGCGGCGATATTACTTGGAGGGCTTGAGAGGCTTGACAAACAAGTTAAGTTCCGTGATGAAAATGCTCAGTATTTGAATTCTTTATTGGCTCAAATCCCTGGTATCAAACCGATGCGGAGAAGGCCCCAAGTTACTCAGCAAAGTTATTTCAATTTTGCTTTCCGAATTGACCCTGATGAACTTAAGGTAACAAATGCCCAGTTCTGCACTGCTTTGAATGCAGAACTGAGTTGCGGAGATGCATTTGAACCGCCTTATGAGCCTTTGAATGCCTGCGGATTATATAAGCCTTTGACCAAGAAAAGATATAAGATTAGTGATGAGTATTGGAAAGCTATTGACCCGAAGCGGTTTGAATTACCTGTTTGTACCGATGCCCACACTCGTAGTGGTATTGTGGTACATCATGTAATGCTTATGAATCCGCGCAAGGTCATGGACCAAGTGGCTGAGGCTGTGAAGAAGGTAGTAGACAATATTTCAGAAGTAAGGAAAATTAAAGCAAGTGATGGTAGAAAGTATCGTCCGCTTGCAATCTAATCGGGTTGTGAAATAACTTTTGGTAATTTAATGTTCTAAACCTAAGAAAGAGGGGTTCTTTATTTTATGATAAAGCCGGAGAATGTAATTATATTAGGTGCAGGTCCTGCTGGTTGTACTGCAGGTTTATATTGCGGTAGAGCAGGGTTATCTCCCCTTGTTTTTGAAGGTGAACCAAGTGAAAATATACTGCCGGGTGGCCAGTTGATGACAACTACTGAGGTAGAAAATTTCCCAGGGTACCCTGATGGTGTCTCAGGACCACAATTAATGGCAGACTTAAAAAGACAGGCAGAGCGATTCGGTGCGAGATTTATTTATAAAACTGCGACAAAGGTAGACCTTGGAACTTACCCTTTCATAGTTTTTAGCGGGGATGAGAGATACGAAACGCTTTCATTAATTATTGCTACTGGAGCAAGTGCTAAATATCTTGGCTTACCTAATGAAAAGAGGTTCCTAAATAAGGGAGTTTCTGCTTGTGCCACTTGCGACGGAGCCCTACCTCGGTTTCGTAATAAGCCTGTTGTCGTAGTGGGCGGGGGGGATAGCGCTATGGAAGAAGCCATGTTTCTTGCGAGATTTGCTGAAAGGGTTTACATTATCCATAGACGGGACAAGTTTAGGGCAAGTAAGATAATGGCGGACCGAGTGCTCGCAAATCCAAAGATAACTGTGGAGTGGAATTCAGTAGTGGAAGATATTCTTGGTGATGATGAAAAAGGTGTAACAGGCGTTCTTATAAGAAATGTTTTAACAAATGCCAAAAAAGAAATTCCTTGCACGGGGTATTTTTGTGCGATAGGTCATAAGCCTAATACTGATTTGTTTAGGGGCTTTCTTGAATTGGATGAACAGGGCTACATCATTACAAAGCCGAATAGAACTGCTACAAGTATTGAAGGTGTCTTCGCTTGTGGTGATGTTCAGGATTCCTACTATCGGCAGGCTATAACCGCCGCGGGGTCGGGATGTATGGCAGGTATAGAAGTAACAAAATGGTTAGAAAGTAAAGGATATTGATTATTTTATTGCGAGTATATGTCCACCCCAGGTATCATGTCGATGAGATACAGTAATAATTGGAGTATATATATAAAGTTCGTCAAGGACTCCAGCAATGACAAAATGGTATAAACTATGTACATAGTTTCTCTCCAAATTAATGTTTAGGTTTATAAGAGATTTTACCAAATGGGTAGAAAATATGTCTACTTCAAATGTCATCATTGTGGTCATTGTTGTACCGATGTTGTATGTTGTCCAACTCCTTACGACGTAATCCAAATTGTAAAAGCAACGAATTTACATCCTAAAAAATTTCTTGAATTCCTTACTGAAGATGAAATTACCGGTGTATATAAATCTGACCCAACATGGCTTAATATAGATGGCAAAAAGTATATGATGGCATTGAAAAGAAATAGCAGAGGTTGTTATTTTCGTGACCCCGTAAAGAAAATATGTAAGATTTATGACCATAGGCCATTATTATGTAGGCTGTTTCCATTCAAACTGAGGCAAACAAGAGAAGGTGATGTACATTCTTTTTCTCTCCATAAGGATGTTGGCTGTCCGAAACATAGAGATGGCATAGTAGCGGTGGTGGAGTTGGCTAAGTTATGGGAAAAGGAAAAAGAAAATCAAGAGGATTATAAAAATCTTGTTGCTTATTTTAATAGTAAGAAGCACAAAAAAGAACCTTTTGATTTTGTTGAATTATTCGTGGTAGTTGTGGATAATAAAGATAAAAAAGAAAAAATAACAGGAGATACCCTATGAAAGTGGAATATTTTGTAGTTGTGATTATTGTTGGACTACTATTAACTTCGGTAGGATATACTGATACTCTAAAAATTTTGTACCTTACCAAGTCGTCGGGTTTTGAGCATAGTGCGGTGAAGAGAGAAGGGAAATCTTTATCTTATTCTGAAAAAGTCCTTACTAAACTGTGTAATGAGAATGGCTGGGAGATTGAATGTACGAAAGATGCCTCAAAAGTAAACGCAGAAAATCTAAAAAAATATAATGTGGTCATATTTTATACTTCTGGGGACTTAACTCAGCCAGGTACTGATGGACATCCGCCGATGAAACCTGAAGATGCTAAAGTTTTCTTGGAATGGATAAAGAATGGAGGCGGATTCATTGGGCTACACTCTGCAAATGATAGTTTTCATTCAGAGGGTGACAAGGTGAGTGAGTATGTCGAGATGCTTGGCGGTGAATTTGAGACTCATGGTCAGCAGTTTAAGGGTAAGGTCGTTGTGGTTGATAAGGGGCACCCTGCTTTAGGGAATTTCCCTGATGTGTGGGAGACTATTGAAGAATGGTATGTAATGAAAAATTTGAACAAGGCTAAAATGCACGTTCTCGCACTACTTGACCCGGGAGATGAAAGGAAAAAGCAAAAACTATACGATAGACCACCTTATCCTATAATTTGGTGCAGTGAGTATGGTAAAGGTAGAGTAGTTTACAATGCTTTAGGACATAGAGAGGATGTTTGGGATAGTAAGGAATTTCAAGAACTTTTAAGAGCGCATATCCTTTGGGCAAGTGGTCAAGGTCCACTTAATGCAGAACCCAACTATGATAAAGTAGTTCCCTCAAAGTAGAGAACTTCCTCTTTATCTCTCCGATGCCAATATATCTTTAACCTACTTTGTATGTTTTTATAAGGTTTAGGGTAAAGATATCCTTATAATTTTTAGAATTCTTTCAAATCTTCATCATCAAGAGGGATTACCTCTTCAGGGGAGATTACTTTACCTGATGTCTCTGATGACGGCAAAGGAGTTAGTTTACTTCTTCTCCTATCTGGCAAGTTTTTCCCCTTTTCCGTAGAAGTGGGTTTAGTATCTAAAGCAATTTTCTTTTTTGTCCTTGTTTCTAATTTGAATTGAGTTTTTCCTTCTTCCGTTATCCCTTTAGAGCCTTCGATAATAGTTTTCAGCACATAAACTAATTTGTTTAGTTCTTCAGCCTGGGCGGAAAGTTCTTCACTTGCGGCTGCCGCCTCTTCAGAATTTGCCGCATTAGACTGTATAACTTGGTTCATTTGACTAACTGCCTGATTTATTTGTTCAATTCCTTGTGCCTGTTCATTACTTGCAGCAGATACTTCGGCGATTAATGTTGCAACCTTTTCAACATTTTGAACTATTTTTTCTAATACTTCACCAACTTCATTAGTTACTTTTACCCCTTCATCAGCGTGTATTTTTGCTTCCTCTATAAGTTGAGCGGTATTTTTAGCCGCTTCAGCACTTCTTTGAGCAAGTCGCCTTACTTCCTCTGCAACTACTGCAAATCCTTTTCCTGCTTCACCGGCTCTCGCCGCTTCTACAGCCGCATTAAGTGCAAGGAGATTTGTTTGGAAAGCAATCTCATCTATGGTCTTTATTATTTTTGAGGTTTCATCAGAAGATTGCTTTATCCTTTTTATTGCGTCAGCCATTTTTAACATTATTTCTCTACCTCTTCGTGCCTCATTTTGGGCTTCTATAGCGGTAGTATTTGCCTGTCTTGCATTATCCGCATTCTGATGTGTCATTGAAGAGAGTTCTTCAAGTGAAGCGGAGGTTTCTTCTAAACTTGATGCCTGTTCTGTAGCACCTTCTGCCATAGATTGGCTTGATTGGGCTACCTGGTTTGCCGCTTGGTTTACCTGCTTTGCTCCCTCTGCCAAATTAGTTATGACTGCATTAATCGGCTTGGTTATAGCAAGTGTAATTAGAATCGCAAGTATAATTCCCGCTAATATCCCTATGATAGACAAAACTAAAATTATGGTTCTTATTCTAAGCATTACTGAATTAGTGTCTTGTTGGATTTGGTCAGTGCATAGAGTCACCTGATTTACAAGTTCGTTTGCTTTTGCTAATAAAATTTGGGTAGCCTTTCTATCTGTAAGAATTGCCTGATAATACTTTTCACCCTGAGAGATATAGTTATTGAGATTCTTTTCAAGTTCTAAGGTTATTGACTCGAGTTCCTTAATCCCCTGAACTTTATTTTTCCATTCTTCTAATGAACTTTTAAGAGTTTGAGCCTGTTTTTGAAAGCCTTCCCATTCTTTATCTCCTTGATAGGCTCTGAGGTATAATGCGTTTACCCGAAGGATGAAATAGGGTTGAATTATTTTTTGGTCTAAGGTAGATTGTAATTCAGACCATTTCGCATATTCAGACAAATCTTGAGAAGTAAAGGACCTGTTTAGTGCAGGTTTGATTATTTCTTCATTAGCCTTTCCTATCTCCCCCGTTATTTTCCAGCCTAAATCTCGCCAGACTGAGAACACATCTTCTTTTTGCTTTGATGCAGAGACTAAATCCTCAAATGCTGTTAAGTACTCACCCGCAATTTTTTGTGCATTTTTCATTGCGTCATATATTTCTTTAGAAATTCCAGACGTGTTTTGTAAATCCTCAATTAAATCTACTAATTGTTTTTGTGCTTCTCTTAGTTGCTCGTCTAATAATTTTTTGCCTTCCTCCTTGACAAATGCTTTACCAGTTACTGATTCATAGGCAAAGTCTCTTCTTATTTTCGCACACTTTTCTACTTGAAGATAAATATTGTTTGCCTTAGCAGAAATTTGCATACTTTGGTAAACCTTACTAAGACCATACCAACCTCCGATAGATACAAGTGCGATAATTGCTACCATAATTGCAAAAGAAAAAAAGAGTTTTGTTGAGAGTTTGAAGGAACTAAACATGATTACATCTCCTCAATTTGTTTTTTATTCCAAATTATTCAATTATTCTATGTTGTCATTATACTTAATATGCTAAATAAAGGTCAAGATTTTTGAAAAAATATATACGAGAAAATAAATACCGCAAAAAAAACTATTAAATCAGGAAAATTATGAGAGTGGTGGCTTCGTAGAGTGCAGACAGAGCAAGGATTGTCCCTGAAACTATTGTAGCCCCTAATATAATCTTAAGTCCAGTTTTAATTTTTCTCCAAACTTCTTTCCTCGTGATTACCCCATTCCAAAAATAGTAGGTCCACATTACTACTCCAAAAACTGCAATTATATATGCTTCGAGTTCTAATGCTATAGTAACTGAATGGAAAATTAATTTACCGGCGGTATCGCACCAAATCGGTGCCATTGCGAATCCAGCAAATGCGAAACTTATCAAAGTTTTGAAAAAGCCTAACATAAAGGGTGGAATAGAAATTAGTATCGTAAGTAGGAAAGTTTGAACCCAAAAATTATTATGAAATGTTGTTATTGTCGCTTGAAGGATGTTTTTTTGGGCATAAGCCTCTCCAATATAACTCAATTCGCCTTCGG
>CAZZMK010000318.1:0-10286 GCA_964655185.1 uncultured Nitrospirales bacterium
CTTCATTAAGATTCGCAACATATTAATGAACAAAAATTACGACCTTGTTTTGGACTTCCACGGCATACTCAAAAGTGGCATACTCTCCTGGTCAACTAAAGCACCTTACCGTTTTTCATTTGCACCCCCTCGTGCCCAGGAATTTAGTCACCTCTTCGCTACACATATGGTAAAACTGCCCCAAAACCAAATCCTTTCCAGAGTAGAAGAAAATTTTGAACTAATAAAATCCGTCGGCGCACAACCAGTAGATTACTGGCACGGAATTGTAATTCCCCAAGAAATAGAAGAAGAAATAGAAAATTTCATTCACAAAACCATAGAAACAGATAAAGAATTAATTTTAATTCACCCACCCGTAGAAAGACCCGAAAAACAATGGCCTCTCGAATACTTCGCTCAATTAAGTGACTTACTAATCTCTGACGGTAGATTTGAAGTTATCTTATCTTGGGGCCCTGGACAATTAAACATAGTACAACAAGTTTCAAGAATGATGAAACATCGAGTAATCATCGCACCAGAAACACCAACATTGAAACACCTCGCCTCCTTAATAACCCATTCAAAAGTATTCGTATCAGGCGATACAGGGCCAATGCATCTTGCTTGGCTATTACATCACCCATTAGTAGCAATATTCGGAGGAACTAACCCAGTCCAACATGCACCAAGAGGCCCCAAATGCACATATCTTTACAAAGGACCTCTCCCATTCCCCCAAAAGATGTCCCTCTCCCAAGCCCTATCAGCCCTAAAAAACATTACACCAGAAGAAGTCTACGAATCAATACTAAAAACAATTTATTAACCTCCCCTATAAATTCACCAAATTACTTGAAATGCTCGTATCCCTCAAAGGTTGGTTCTTTTCCATTAATTCTCACACCTACCCACTCATCAGTGACCCTCCCTATCTCAATTAAATCGCACCCAAAATCGTTCTTAAACTCGTCTTTAGCACTACTCCAAACTGACTCTGAAATAGTGACCAAAAGTTCATATTCTTCTCCACTCCTGAGAAAAATCTCAATTGGGTCATAGTCATACTTTTCGCAAAATCTTTTCAACTCATCATCGACTAATATTTTATCTCGCTCAATATTGATACCTACATTTGAAGACTCTGCTAAATGTTTAGCATCGGACAACAAACCATCACTAATATCTATCATTGAATTCGCATAACCTTTTTCACAAAACCATCTCCCCTCTTTAATCTTAGGAAAAGGATACCAATGCTCTCTCCAGAAAGAAGGTTCTGGCAAATCCCTTTGTAATGCTATCAGCCCAGCCAAAGACTTCCCCAATACACCCGTAATTGCCACTACATCACCCAACTTCGCCCCTCTTCTCGTAATATATCTGCCATTTATGCACTCACCTACTACCATTACATCTACAATAATCTTCTCGCAACTCACTGTGTCACCACCTAAAATTCTGCCCCCAACAAAATCAGTTGCTTCCACCATCCCCCTGTATATACTCAATGCCTTACCCACTGCAGTATGAGATGGCAAGCCCCAGGACACCAAAGCCCAACGAGGTATCACCCCCATTGAAGCAATATCACTCCATGCACTCATCATCGCCTTCCAGCCTATTGCAGGAGAAGGAAATTTCTGCTCCAAAAAATGAACTCCCTCTATAGACATATCAGATGAAATCAGCAAATTTACATCTTTAGTCTTCACAACTGCACAGTCATCACCAATTGGGAGCAAAACGCTCTCATCCAAACTACTTCCTATTAATTTGGATATCTTTCCGATTAAACCAAATTCTCCAATATCGCTAATTCTCATCTTGGTAAGGCTCCGGGTCTAACATCTTCCAAACCTCGTGAATAAAACTAAACAAATCACTTGCACCCATACTTCGTGGATGAAGTGTTTTTTCTGCAAGGTCACCTGCACTTCCGTGAATCCACACTCCTGCAATCGCAGAATAATAAGCACTTATTCCTTGAGCAAGCAATCCACCTATCAACCCCGCAAGAACATCACCTGAACCACCTTTTGCTAATCCGTGTCCACCAGTAGGATTAATGGCAAATTCCCCATCAGGATTAGCCACCACTGTGTTATGTCCCTTCAATACTATCACTGATTTACTTCTCTTAGCATAATCCAACGCAAACCTTATTCTATCCGATTGAATTTCCTTTACACTACAACCACACAACCTCGACATCTCACCCGGGTGAGGAGTTAATACAGTGGGAAATTCCCGCTTAATTAAAACATCTATATTGCTACCAATCGAGTTTAATCCATCTGCATCAACTACCAAAGGTGCCTTAACTTCACGCACAAACCTTTTCACAAATCTTACTGTAGATTCATCCCTACCAAGCCCAGGTCCAATAATCACCGCCTCCTTATCCTTACAAAAATCAAGAGCCTCTTCTACTCCATCTTCACTCAGGAAACCTTTTCCTGTGTCTCTTAATGGGAAATAAATTACTTCCCACAACCCAGCAGACATAAGCCCAATTATACTTTCAGGTGCTCCAAGTGTAACTAAGCCTGCTCCTGCACAAACTCCCGCTTTCGCACATAACTTTCCCGCTCCTATATAATACCTACACCCCGCTACCACAAAAAGATGCCCATACCTCCCCTTATGGTCAAACCTTGACCTCCTGGGTATAACTTCCCTCACATCTTCTATTGATATATACTTCATCACAATCTCCTCCTACTTTAATTTAATTATACTTTTAATCAGTATATTTTTCAAAAATGTAAAATAAATAAAAAACAAAATATTCCTTACTCCTTCTAATCTGTTTTATGCACATAAGCAATTAACTTTAAGAATTGATAAACTACAAATTTTAGTCTAAAATATAATTTTTTGAAAATTACAATATCATAAAATAATCTATTAATTAAAAATTTGACTTTAACAACTCAATTATGTTATATACTTTTACTAAAATTGAAAAGTAAGATACTAGATACGCTCTTATTAATAATAAATACACAGTCAACAATGTCAATTGAAACACAAAACAACTCTAAAAAAGTAGATTTAAATTCATTAGAAGTACTTTTTGGCTCAGAAGCCCGAGCAAAAGTTCTTTTAGTATTATTCACAAATCTTGGAAAAGTCTTCTATCAAAAACAACTTGCACAGGCCACAAAACTCCCCCTTAGAGCAATACAGAGAGAACTCGAAAAACTACTACAAATAGGCTTGCTTTATTCCTGGAAAGAAGGAAATAGAACCTGGTATCAAGTGTATCCTGAGCATCCCTTAATAAAAGAAATCCAGGCTTTGATAACAAAAATTTGCAATAACTACGACCTTACTCGAGTCCTCCTCAATTCTAACGAAAATATAAGACTTGCCTTCTTAAATTTGGAGTCCAATGAACTACTTATAGTCCTAAAGAATGGTGAAAAATTTGATATAGACAGGACTAAATTCCAATATCCATTAAGAATCCTTTCTACCTCAGAATTCCTAAACCTACTTGAAAACAAGTCCCCCGAAATTATCCTTTTCCTTGAGAAAAGTATAGACCTATTGGGAAATAGAGAAGATTATATTTGGCGAATCATAGAAAATATGAAATTGAATATACCAAAAGGAGAGAACGTATTATGAGTTTCGCCTTTAGATATTTAACTTCTATCAATATACCTGATTGTTGGTGGCGATTAGCCTACAATTCTGTTGGCTCAGAAAGATATAGGTACTCTGAAGATTTTTTTAGAAGACTTGGCTGGGAAATATTCATACCTTTACCCGAAACAGAAATTATGAAAGAATTAGGTTGCTTTAATTTTCTTTTAACAACCCCTAACCAAAAAACTCTGCAGGTTATCATAGTACCAAAAGATTCAATATATCTGCCATCAAAACTTAAAAATAGTATCTCGACTTTTGTCCAATATCGAGAATCATAATTCAAGAGATAGAAAAAAACTATTCATCCCATATATTCATTACTGACTTTTCCAAATTCCATCTTTACTCTCTCCAAGACCAAACACTAGTACTCTGGGCTGACTATCCTGCTCAATTCATACACGACCTATCTCCCTACATAATCTTTAAGAATGTAGAAAAAGGAATTCTGGAAGAAATTCCAAGAGTAACTAAGAGTGTATTTGCAAAAGAAATAAGAGAATGGTTCTCATACTGGCATAAAAAATTATTAGAGACGGCAAAACTCCCCGACGAGAAAACCGATAACTTGTTAGATAGATTCTTGATTTTGCACCACGTATTTTCAAATAGACTCTTTCCGAGAACAAGAGAAAACTTCCAATCTCGTTTCCTTGAACTGATTGACAGGGCTGTCTTTAATTACGACTCCGAAATGTTAGGAGAAGAACTCATAGCACTATTCCACGATATATGGTTTCACTGGAGAATCTCGCCTTTTCAAATTGATGCTGAAATTGACTCCGCACTTGCTCAGCCTGATATTGCTATAGAACTTCTACAAAATTATCCTCTACTGTCTCCAAACAAATTCGAAATTCCTATATTACTTGAAAGTTTTAACTTTGGCGATGCACAAGAAAGAATGCGAATTAGGATGATTCCTGAGCCCAAACCAGAAAGAGAATTATTTTTGAGAAATCAGACAAAAGACACTATAGATGAAGTAAAAATTGAGGTCGACATCAAAGATGAGGGTTATCGCGCTATATTATTCTGGTTCGATAGACTAATTAAATGTTACGATGATTTGGAGGAGAGAGAATTCCCTCAACAGCAAAATAATGAAAATAATTTTGAAGAAGACCTGTGGGCCTGGGGACTTAATTACAACTCTAAACCTTCTGCATTAAAAGACAAAATTGGATATGCTTGCTCTGACGGATTTAGAATAATCTATCACACTTCTAGGCAGTTAAGGGTTGCAAAACTAATTTTAACACTTCATCTAATAGAACTTTATGCACAAAAAAATCCTGAACTCGAAAAATTCCCATATATAGAAAAAATCTTCATCCACAAACCTGCAATCATCCCTTCGGAACGAGCCATCACCTCAAAGTTCTACCAATCATCATTAAGCCATTGATTTACTCGGAAAAATTAAATGTTAACTTCACCCAAATATTCTAATTTGGTTTCGTCAATCGAAATTGGAGTAACTATCTCCCTTATTGTAATTTTTGGCTTCTCGACATCAAGGTGAGGCATACATATATCATCTTTAATATAGGAATAAGTATTAACCCCAGTGTGTACTTCTCCACCATTTATCTCATACGAAATCATAAGTACTGTCCTCGTACCTACCCCAATCTCCCAACACGAGGTAAATACCTTTCTTAAACTAGGATCATTAATAACTCTATCCCAACACTCTGTTCCAAATAAGACACTCGGCTTAACAACCATTATTAATCTATCTCTATACCCTTCCAAATAACCCTCTACAATTTTCCAATCACTAAGTAAAAACTCATCCACACCTATATTCACTTCAGTGTTATCAATAAATAATTCTAATTCCCCTATTCTTTTAACAGGGTCTTCTATATACATCAAATAGCCTATCCCAGATAAATCATTCGCAACTCTTACCGCAGTTCCCAACTCAAAATTTCTATTAAAATCTACTATCAAACCCAATCCTTCTATTCTAATTTTTTCTAATCTACTAACCAAATCTTTGTAATTGACTTTTTCATCAATTTTTAACTTAAAAACCTTAAAACCTTTTTCATACAATTGCTCAATCTTGGAGAAAAAACCGTGTTCGTCTATAAGCAAAGCATTTACATTTACAAAATGGTCAAGTTGTACTATATGTTCTGAATTCAATCTAACATTCCACTCCAAATTTTTCATCGCCCCATAAAGTCCAAACTTTACTGCTGGAATACTCGTCCAATTCAATATTTCTAAAAAACTCGGAGTTGAAACTCCACATTTAAGGTTTAAAATTTCTCTAACACACGTATCAATATCTGCAATAGAATTCGAAATAGGAGCAATCTCTCCCCACACTATCCTCCCCATATAATCAGTCACCTTTATCAAAACACCATTTCTTCTCGTAAAATTGACATCCCTTATTTTTACACCCGGTTCAAACGGCACTGAATATTTGTAAACACTAATACTTTTAACTAATTGATTAGTTAAATTTGCCATAAGATAGAAAATAAAACTCCGTATACGAGTAAAAACTTTGTAGTATTAGCAAGGAGTCTATTCAGTTCGCTCCCACTCAAACTCAAGAACAATCTTATAAGCCACACTGCCGGAACAATAAGTACCCATAGCCCCAAAATATAATATTCTTTCAATAGAAATGAGAGTATTAAAGGAATAACTATTACAGCGGTGAATATAGAAAAAATATACTCACCAACAGCAAATCTCTCCCCGAATCTAACTGCAAGCGTCCTTTTCCCATTTCTCCTGTCATTTTCAACATCCCTGTAATTATTCACAGTAAGAATTGCTACAGATAATAAACCTGGTGCTAATCCCACTATCATAGGTACTATATCCCATTTTAACGATTGTAGATAATATGTCCCCGCAACTGCTACAGGACCAAAAAATATCAACACAAAAATATCCCCTAATCCAATATATGCCAAAGGATACGGACCCGCAGTATAAGCGTACGCTAACAATATTGAAACTATTCCTATAACTAATATAGGAATTCCACCCCTCCATACAAGATATAACCCGGGCACTATACATAGGATTGTTATCACACCGAGAGCCAATTTCATCTCTTGCGGTTTCAACCACCCCGCAGTAGTAGCCCGAATAGGTCCGAGTCTCATTCCAAAATCTGCACCTTTCAAATAATCAAAGTAGTCATTAGCATAGTTAACAAGTATTTGAATCATAACTCCCCCGACCAACGTGCATACCGCCGTTAGCAAATGAAAATACCCTTCCCTTACCCCCATAGCCATCCCCATTATAATAGGTGCTATACTTGCCCCCAAAGTTTTAGGCCTTGCGGTAAGATACAAAACTTTCCACAAAGGTGGCTTCTCTAACCCACTCATATTTAACTAACCTATTTTATCAAGGCTTTCTCGGAAACTTAGAAAAATCAGGTGGCCTTTTCTCTAAAAAAGCATTTCTACCTTCCTGTCCCTCCTCCGTCATATAAAATAACATCGTTGCATTTCCAGCCAATTCTGTTAAACCCGCCTGGCCATCTTCATCTGCATTCATCGCCGCTTTAATACACCTCAAAGCAATTGGAGACATCCTCAATATTCTTCTACACCACTCCACAGTTGTCTCCTCCAGTTTCTCCAAAGGCACAACCGCATTAACCAATCCCATCTCTAAAGCCTCTTGTGCTGTATATTGCTTACACAAAAACCAAATTTCCCTCGCTTTCTTTTGACCAACTATACGGGCAAGATGTGCTGACCCATAACCTGCATCGAATGAACCCACCATAGGCCCACTTTGACCAAAAATCCCATTATCTGCGGAAATTGTTAGGTCACATATCATTGCAAGAATATTTCCTCCACCAATTGCATATCCAGCCACCATAGCAATTACAGGCTTAGGACACGTTCTTATTTGCCTATATAAATCAAGCACATTTAATCGAGGTAAACCTGAGCGCGGGTCAACATATCCCGCCTCTCCTCTATAGTGTTGGTCACCACCAGAACAAAACGCTTTAGTGCCTTGCCCTGTAATTATTATCACACCAATTTGCGGGTCAAACCTCGCATCCGTTAATGCATCACTTATCTCATCAACTGTTACAGGAGTAAAAGCATTTCTCCTTTCTGGTCTGTTTATTGTTATCTTCGCTATACCTTCTGCCTTATGATACAAAACCTCACTATACTTCTTCGCTTCTTTCCAATCAAGAGCCTGTTTTATTTCATCTTTACTCATATCCTACCCTCCTCATCATCAAGTTACCAGCAAAACAGAATTATTTTAACCTATTCAAATCTCTTCATTCTATTTACTTTGCTAAAATTATCCTCTACAACGAGTCTAAGATAATTCACTCCAAAAACAAAAAAAAATTCGCTTTTAGTATTTTTTTTATATATAATTGAAGAGAACTAATAATTTTTATTACAATTCAATTATGGCAAATGTATCTCATATAGAAATAGTCAAGAAAGGTGCGGAAGCGGTTGCAAAGTGGCGGGCACTTAATCCGGACAAATACCTCGACCTCGTAGGTGTAACTCTACCGAGTTTTAACCTTACCGGTATGGACTTATCGAGAGCAGACTTAATGGACGCAGACTTACGCAATACTAACCTCTCGGGCGCTTGCTTGATGGGTGCAAAACTAATTCGCGCTAACCTTGAATCTGCAATACTCGAAGGTGCCAATCTTATTGGTGCTGACCTTACAGATGCAAATCTTTCAGAAGCAAATTTAGAAAGGGCTATTTTAAGAAATGCTAATCTTACTGATGTAAAGATGCGTAAGGCTAAACTTACATACGCTGACCTTAGTATGGCAACACTAATAAGAGCCAAAATGTCAGAGTCAAACCTAAGAGGAGCAAACCTTAGAGATGCGGATTTAAGTGCCTCGAGACTACGCGGAGCAAACCTGAAAGAAGTAATAGGAAACTCCGCAAAATTCTGCGGGGCTGACCTTACC
Organism: uncultured Nitrospirales bacterium; assembly: GCA_964655185.1. Lineage (GTDB taxonomy): Bacteria > Hydrogenedentota > Hydrogenedentia > Hydrogenedentales > Hydrogenedentaceae > Hydrogenedens. The sequence continues at coordinate 8,609 of CAZZMK010000318.1, forward strand.
TCAGCAAACTTAACACAAGCATCACTTATCCACGCAGATTTCCGAACCGCAAAGTTAATAGGTGCAAACCTCTCAGCAGCCAATCTACACGAGGCTATCTTAATAGAAGCAGACTTATCTGCTGCAAATCTTAGTGCAGCAATATTAAAACATGTACACTCAAGTGAAGCAAGTTATGCTAAAGCACAGATGGTAAAAACAGACCTTACAGGCGCAAACTTAGAAAAAGCAAACTTAACGGGAGTAGATTTTTCTAACGCAATACTCGAAGGAGCCAATCTCCGAGAAGCTAAAATTTCGTTCTTACAGCGGATAAAACTTTGGACTTTCTATACCTCAATAAGAAGTAAATAGTACCTTTCTAATTAATTTCTGACTCTCGATTGCTTCAAGACTACGTTGGCCCTTTCTCAACTCCGTAATGTCTAATTTATCTAACTTCTTATCAAGAACCGATATATTACCAATTGCTATTTGAAGAGCATAAATAGGTTCCATTCTATACGACCTCAAATCAATAGTGTAATACCCCTTAAATTTAGAGGTCCTTAGATAAAACAATACTTCAAGTAACTCCCAAATATGGTATCCACCAGGCACAAGCAACTCATCTGTAACCATATTTGTATCGTTGAAATAAACTTGGAATAGTTTCTCCGCCCTCGAAATTTGGGCAATCGACTCAGCAGGAATTTCACCATTCATAATAGAATAAGCAAAACTTACTGCAACCCCAATATTCTTCATTGCTATTTCCTGACACATAGCTAATGCTCTACCTGCGGAAGATACCGTCAAAAATTTCCTTGGCTCACGCGGTTTATACACTATAGCCACATTAATATCAGGCGAAGCATATTTAGCAATTGTCTTTACAGACGAAATTATAGTATTCCACTGATTCATATAATCAACATGGAACGGATAATCCGACCCATCCGTAAATAACCTCAAAACAACCTCAGTAGTACCAAGTCCTCGCGCAATATCAACCGCTTTTCTCCCTTCATCTATCGCTGCACCTCTTATCTTCGGATTTTGATGTCCTAACGCACCTAATGCAAACTTTCTACTTTCCGAATAATCTACTGAGACCGCAGAGCAAACAAAATCATACTCTTTTAATAGTCTCTTAACACTCTTTACAGGAAGGTCAGGAGTTATATCAGAATGCCTTAACTCCACAGCATTTATTAATTTTAGTCTCGATAAAATTTTCAGTGCCTCTTCAAGTCTTATCGGCTCTCTATAACCTTCTTTACAATACCCATCATACACACTATCAAACACAGACAAAGTAGTCGAGAAGCGAATCGTCATTCTAAATCTCCTTTCCTTTTAAGTTAAATATCCCACGTGTTTATTAACTTAGATTCGGCTCCTAATGTTCCCAATCTACGAATCAAAAGCAATAAAAGAAAAATAATTATATACCAAACTCAAAAATTTGTCAATACCTTATAAGGTTTATCGATTTTGAATTGGCTCCACTACATCCCGTGTTATTAACAAAAAATAATTACGAACCTCGAATTACACATTTAATTCTATCAGTGGCTATTTTCTAAAAGATGTTTTAGTTTTTACAAATATACAAAATTACAACTTAAATATCACTCGGAGCCTTATTTTTAAAAACTAATTTGGTTTTCGACCCCTAAAATAAAGAAGAGCCTCT
>CAZZMK010000319.1:0-6577 GCA_964655185.1 uncultured Nitrospirales bacterium
ATATGCTCAAGGCAAAATCAGGAAGAATGGTCCCAGTAGCGGAAAAAGACTCTAACATACTCGACTCCAAGGGTACACCAATAGGGATGGTAAAAGTTTTTCAAGATCTAACAGAAATACTCGAACTTAAAGCATCAATACAACAGAAAGAGAGACTTGCGTTAATAGGAGAAATGTCGGCAACTATAGCACACGAAATTAGAAATCCTCTCGGCGGAATAAGAGGTTTCGCTTCACTTTTAGCCAAAGATATTCCTGAATCAGACCCAAAACACAAGTATGTAGAGAAAATAATCCAGGGTATTCAAACTTTAGAAAAAATAGTAAATGACCTCCTTGAATACACACGTCCATTAGAACTCCAGCATAAGCAGGTACAACTTTATAAAATAATCTTCGAGTCCATGGAAATTCTCAACCCAGATAGAGAAAAAATCTCTGTAGAAATAAAATGTTCTGAAACACTTAACATTATCGGCGACGAAGACAAACTTAAACAGGTTTTCAGGAACATCTTTACAAACTCAATACAAAGTATAAAAGACAAAGGGAAAATAACAATTACTGCGCAACCGGAAAACAACTTCGTCAGAGTAGAAATCAAGGATACTGGATGTGGAATTAAAAAGGAAATTTTACCTAAAATTTTTTCTCCATTCTTTACAACAAAAGAGAAAGGCACAGGTTTAGGGCTTGCAATATCTCAAAAAATTGTAAGTGCCCACGGTGGACAAATCAAAGCAGAAAGCAAATATGGGAAAGGCACTAAAATAACAATCTGGTTACCAGTGGAGTAGGAGTTATATATGCCGAAAGAAAAAATACTCGTAATCGATGATGAGCCATTAATGCGAGAATTTATTGAAGAGGCTCTAAGTAGGAGCGGATATAAAATTGTTGCAGTCTCAAATGGCAAAGATGGTATCTCACTAATAAAAAAACAGCCATTCGATTTAATCATCACAGACCTCAAAATGGAGCCTATCGATGGAATTGAAGTCCTTAAAAAGGCACAACAAATTTCGCCAGAAACACCAGTAATAATAATTACTGCTTATGCGACAATAGACACAGCAATATCTACACTAAAATCAGGAGCAGTTGATTATTTAATAAAGCCTTTTAGTGCAGAAGCGATAGAAATAGCAGTAAAACGGGCTCTGGAAAGAGTTCACATCAAAGCGGAAAACAAATTTTTACGGTCTGAACTTCAATCCTACATTGGTCCCGCCGAGATGATTGGCAGTAGCAAAGCGATGGAAGAACTGAGAAAAAATATTTTAAAAGTTGCAAACTCCCGTTCTACTGTTCTCATCAGAGGAGAAACTGGGGTAGGTAAAGAACTTGTTGCCAGAGCAATTCACTATTCGAGTCCAAGAAGGAATAAACCCTTTATAAAGGTAAATTGTGCAGCGTTATCTTCAGGCATTCTCGAAAGTGAACTTTTTGGTCACGAGAAAGGGGCATTTACAGGTGCTTATGAAAGAAAATTGGGTAGATTCGAACTTGCTAATGGTGGCTCCCTATTATTAGATGAAATCAGTGAAATACATATAGATTTACAACCTAAACTACTTAGAGCCCTCCAAGAAAGAGAAATAGAAAGAGTAGGAGGAACGGAAACCATCCCTATAGATACCAGAATCATCGCAACTACAAACAGAAACCTCGAAGAGGCTATTGAAAAAGGTTCTTTTAGAGAAGACCTATTTTTCAGACTAAATGTGATTACAATACATGTTCCACCGTTAAGAGAAAGAAAAGAAGATATTCCCGAGTTAGTGGAGTACTTTATTAAGAAATTTTCACGAGAAAATGGCAGAAATATAGAAGGGGTTTCGAAAGACGCAATGGAAGCGTTATTAGAATATAACTGGCCAGGTAATATAAGAGAGCTCCAGAACATAATCGAGCGGGCTGTCGTGCTTGCAGAAAATAAGCGCATCTTAGAAATTTCAGACTTGGGCTTTTTGGGAAATATAACTTTAAAGCATTCTTTCTCTCATTCATTTTCACCAGGTATAACACTTCAGGAAGCAGAAAAAAGGTTAATTTTACAAACCCTCGAATATTGTAAAGGGAACAAAACAAAGACCGCCCAAATATTGGGCATAAGTGTTAGAACTTTACGAAATAAACTACAAGAATATAAGAAGGCATCTCTCCGAGATAAAGAAAAACATCTAACAAAAACCTACAAGATTTAATATGTTTTCCCCACTACTTATTCAAAAAAAATATTTGGGGGGCATTTGTCTACTGATTATTATCATATTGGCTATAATATTGAGAATAGTATATTATCAGCAAGTATCCCATAATCCTGAATACAATACTTTAATTCTTGACCCCCAGTTTAATGATTACTGGGCAAAGAGAATTATATACGGTCCATCATATCCCTCGCCTACCGGCGAAGACCCGATGATAGAAAACACTCCTTACGGCAGGCCACCAGCATATCCCTACTTACTATCGATTATTTATTACACATTTGGAGAAACTCTTTCTACAGCCCGAACTATCCAGACTTTAATGGGTATGCTCAATATAGTATTGATGTATTTCGTTGCTAAAAAACTATTCAACAATTACCTCTCAGGAATCCTTGCATCCTTTTTGTTTGCAATCCTCTGGCAACCTATATATTTTGAGCAAGAAATTAACTATCCTACTTGGCTAACCACCGTGATAATACTCTTAATTTGGACTTTCAATAAGTACTTATTAAGCAACAAAACTACCTATTTAACTCTCTCAGGCATAATTTTGGGAATATTTGTTTTATTTCGACCAAATGCACTAATTCTGTATATACCTATCATTTGCTTCATTATTTATAAGCAGAAAACTTATCCAAGAAAGACTTTTCAATCTATTCTTATATACACGCTTGTCGTATTACTAACTATCTTGCCAGTATTCATCAGAAACTACATAGTAAGCAGAGAATTTTTCCTCATATCCTGTTTTGGCGGTGTTAATGCATATATAGGCAATAATCCCTACTCAACAGGAGATTCTCCTAATATCCCACAAATCAATGACCTTTGTGGTTTGGATAACTGGAGTTGCTTTAACTACAGATACCTCGTCGCGGGACTTGGCATCAAGCAAAAAGGAACTCCATTTTCATTTACAGAAGCGTCTAATTTTTTCTATCAAAAAGCAATTCAATTTTGGAAAGACCAGCCATATAAAGCACTTCAACTAACTTTCAGAAAATTCCTACTATTTTGGGGACCACATATAGTTTCGGATGGGAAAGTTATTCAGTGTGAAATCGAAGATACAATACTAAAGTATCTCCCAGGTTTTTCTTTATTATTATGTTTATTTCTTTTTTCATTACTATGCCTACTATTCAAATTGTTTCCTAAGCCGAGCAAAACAGAATTAGAGTTGCTGTGGTTCCTTGTAAGTTTCACTATTTTTTACTCGCTATCAGTAATTCCTTTCTTCGTAGCAGAAAGATACAGATTTCCTCTTATCCCATCAATGGCTTTATTCTCCTCGAGTGTTCTCAACAAACTACTTGCAAATAACCAATTACCAAATATAAAAAATAAATTCAAAATCACGTTGTTATTAATCATTTCTGTAATAATTTCACATGTATCTATAGTCTCTTACACCCCTAACAAATCCCGATACTTGTATCATAAAGCCCTTGCCCATGTCTACTATGCCGATTTAGAAACTGCTAAAAATACAATTGAAGAGGCTATCAAACTAAATTCACAGAATCATGAATATTATCTGCTTCTTGGCACAATTTACTTACAAAAAAATAATTTAACTGAAGCAAGGTCTCAATTATCAAAGGCACTTGAGATAAACTCTAAATCTGCAATTGCTCATAACAACCTTGGTTATATTGAAGAATTAGAAAACCATTTCGAGATGGCAAAGGAACTATATGAAAAGTCGGTTAAGATTAATCCAGTATACACATCTGGTTGGATAAACCTTGGAAGAATATACCTCTACAACCTTAATATGCCTAAAGATGCCAAACCGTGTTTTCTCAAAGCAGTAGAGATAGACCCTAATCTATGGAAAACCTGGTTTCATCTTGGTAATACATACCTCGTACTTGGCGAACTTGCAATGGCTGAAGAAAGTCTAACAAAAGCCTTAACACTGAATCCTCAAAATCCTCATATATTGAACAACTTAGGGCTCACTTACCTCCAAATGGAAAAATTAGAGACAGCAAAAGAATTTTTTGAGCGGGCAACAATGTTAGATAATACTCTACCTGACCCTATTTTTAACCTTGGCAGAGTCTACCAAAAACTATCCTTGAACGATGAGGCAAGAAAATGCTTCGAAAAGGTTGTTGCTATACAACCTAACTACCCTGGAGTGCAGGAAGAATTGAAAAAGTTAGAGAATTAATTGAAAAGATTCTTGGTAGTATGAGTGCAAAAGCAAAAGATTGGGTAATTTTAGGATGGATACTTATACTCGGAATTAGTTTGAGAACCGTATATCTTTTTCAGTTAGTAGAAGCACCTGACTTCATCGCATTGAGACAAGACCTGGATGTACAAGATTATCAAGCACGCGCGATACTTTCTGGAAACTGGAAGGTAAGAGAAGAAGTACCCGACCCACATATTCCCACAACACCTTACTACCGCCCCCCTGGATATCCGTACTTCCTTGTTTTAGTGTACTGGCTATTTGACGGCTCATATCTGGCACCGAGACTAATCCATATCTTGTTAGGAATGATTCATATAATACTCGCATACCTACTTGGCAAAAGGATTTTCAATTCATCTAATGCAGGATTGTGTGCCTCATTTCTGATAGCAACATATTGGGCTTTCATCTATTATGAAGGAGAAGTAAACGACCCAGCATTGTTTGTTTTTCTCGTCCCTTGTATAATTTTTTCCTTATTCTATGCAGAAAAATTTAACTCTATATTGCTAATTTTTATCTCTGGCTTGCTCATTGGAATATATGCAATAATGAGGCCAAATATTTTAATATATATTCCCTTTGTATTGTTATGGCTCATATACAAAAAATTCCTCCTTAAAGAAATAAAGACATTTGTTATCCTCGCTATATTTCTCCTATTAGGCACTATTACTATAATCGCTCCAGTAACTATAAGAAACTACCTCGTATCAGGAGAATTTGTGCCCATTTCTACATACTTCGGTGAGAATCTTCTTATTGGCAATAGCGCCGACTCTGATGGTGTTACCCCTTGGCTACCATATCTTCAGGAGTTGGAAGGAACAGGAAATTGGACAGTATGGCATTACGATAATGTAGTAAAAGGTTTGGGTAAACAATTAGGAAGAAAAGTAACTCACTCAGAAGCATCAAAAATCTTCGCACAAATGGCTGTAAACTATATCATTCACCACCCATTAGAAACCTTAGTTCTCACAATTAAAAAGGCAATCCTATTCTGGAGCCCAAAAGAAATCACAGAAAATAAAGTCGTAGAGGGTGAAAAAAATTTTTATCTACCTTTGAGATACCTACCAGGGTTTCCTTTAGTACTATCGACATTCTTATTTGGAATTTTCATACTAATATGGAGATTACTATTTCCCTATAACAACTCTGAAGAAAATAAAATTAATTATGACCTTTTAATACTTATTTTCCTATTCATCATTGCTTACTTTGCATCCTTCCTTCCCTTCTTCGTAAACGCTCGTGCTCGAGTTCCTCTGTTAGGGCTAATGTTAATAATAGGAGGATATGGTATATCTGAAATCATTTTAGAGTTAAAAAATCGTAGATGGATAAAATCAGCAGGGCTTACACTGATACTTGGAATCCTATTTCTTCTTTCTCATATTGAGATTATCCCCTACAAACCAGATATGTGCAGATGGCACTATGACCGAGCAGATTCTTTCCTCAGGGTGGGAAGAATAGAAGAAGCCATCGATGAAGCTAAATATTTACTATCAAGCCCCGAACCACCTATGACTTACATGCCTTTTAGATTAGGTCACGCCTTTAGAAAATTAAACCACCCAGAACTTTCTGTATCTTTACTACGATTAGCACTGAATACAGAGACTTCTAAACAACACCCAATGTATAGAGAAGATTTGCACTATCATATCGGCGTTCAACTCATTAAACTTAACAAATACGAAGAAGCAATTAGTGAATTCCAAAAAGCACTAAACATAAACCCCAAAGACCCTCGTGCACATAATGACATAGCCTTTGCCTATAAAAAATTAGGAGATTTAGAAAACGCAGAAAAGCATTTAATCAAAAGTATAGAATCTGAAAGAAAATTTATTACTCCCGTTATTAACCTATGTGAACTATATTTAGAAAGTGGAAACTTTAGTAAAGCAGAGGAAATAATAAAAGATGCTTTAGGGTTTAACACTAATAACAGCGAACTATATTACAACCTTGGGCTCATTTATCATCAAATAGGAAAATACGAAGATGCCCTAAAAAACTACCAAATAACTTTACAGTTAGAAAGATTCCATCCTTTGGCTCTTAACAATATGGCTATGATATATCTAAATGAAGGAAATATTCAGAAAGCCCAAGAATTGTTAAGAATTTGTAT
>CAZZMK010000320.1:0-16178 GCA_964655185.1 uncultured Nitrospirales bacterium
GAAAAAGTTGAAGAGCACGTTTTGGACCCAGAACAATTCTATATTAGCAAGGAAGTAGCGAATTTACTAACCGAAAGAAGAAAGAAAGGGGGCAGAATAGTGGCAGTTGGAACTACTGTAGCAAGGGCTCTTGAAACTCAATTTAGAGACGGGAAATACTATTCGGGGAGTGGATACACAGATAAATATATATATCCACCGTATGAGTTCAGAGCGATAGATGCTCTTCAAACTAATTTTCACCTCCCTCGTTCTACTTTGCTTGCACTGGTTTATGCTTTCGGTGGTACTGAACTGATTAAAAGAGCCTATAATTATGCAATAGAGAAAAAGTTTAGATTTTACTCTTACGGAGACACAATGCTTATACTTTAGTAGGAAGTAGAATATGGTCCAATCATCCCTGATGATATCGAAAATTTTGTATTTTGATTCTGCGCATAAGAATCCGAGGAAAGGCGGTAAGTATGCTCAACTCCACGGGCATACCTTTTATCTTAAAATTTATGGAAAAGGTAAACTTCATCCAGAATTCGGTTGGATTGTGGATTTTGCTGAACTAAAAAAGTCTTTTACAAGTATAATTGAGAGATTAGACCATTGTTATCTCAATGATATTCCAGAACTTTCAGAAGATGCCTCTATACCTATGATAAAAAATTGGATAACATCTCAAATTATTTCGGTTCCTGAATGGTTTGCTGGAATTGATGTTGGGATAGTAGGAGATTTGTGTTTTAAGCCTAAATTTATTGAGTCTCAAGGAGACTTGCCCTCGCTATGGAGTTTTTCTTTTGAATCGGCTCAAAGTTTGACTCAACTTCCTAAGAGTCACCCTTGTCATAATCTACACGGGCATAGTTATTTTGTAAAGGTTAGTGCAAATGATATGAATACTCTGCCTGAACACCTGGAAAAGATTTATAATATGCTTGATCATAAATGGCTTAATGAAATTTCTGGCTTGGAAATGGCGACGAGTGAGGTTCTTGCAGAATGGATTGCTAATAGACTTTTTGATTTTGGTTGTTTGCCTAATTTAGTAATTATCCAAGAGACCCTTACCTCATCTGCTGTATGGAAAAGAGAGATGTAGTGAATTAGTTTTCAGAAATTGTATATGTTTTGAGATTCTGTTTGTTCTGCATTGTCAGGGTAAGAGGGTGTTGTGAGGGAAGGTAGGATGGGTTGATTTTTGGGATTACGCGATTCATTTGCACAAGTTACTCTTATAGCGGATTTATCTTGAAATACGCAAGACCACTCACACATGCCACATCCTATACATAGGGCGGGGTCTACCTCAGGTTGTTTTAGTATTACTTTTCTTCCATCTCTTAATGTTACTTCTCTTTCTACTAAGTAAATAGCCTTGGGTGATAATGGGCAATGTTCTTCACATACTATACAAGGCTCACCATAAGAGTAAGGTATGCATCTACCTTTGTCGAAAGTGGCAAGTCCAATTTTGGTTTTTTGCTTTTCAGGAAGAGGGAGGTATTGAATGGCTTTTGTAGGGCATACTTGACCACATAAATTACAACTATACAGGCAATACCCTATCTTAGGCACTAATTTGGGAGTCCATAAACCTTCCCATCCTGCTTCCAATCCCGCGGGTTGAAGCGCATTTGTGGGACACGCCCTCATGCATGCTCCACACTGTATACATCTTTGGAGAAATTCTTTTTCAATCCGGGCCCCTGGTGGCCTTATTAGCGTTTCTGGGAAAGGTTGTCCGTCTTTTGCTTGAGGTTGGACTCTAAAACCAAGCATTCCAACTGCACCGGTTGCCATAGCAGTTAATATCATTCGACGCGGATAGTCTAATTCGCCAGTTTTAATTTCGGTACGACCTGGTATATGAAATTTAAAATCTATGGATGATGATTTGCAGGATGCCACGCAATTCCAGCAAACGAAGCACTCAGTTGGTAGCCAGTCACCTCTTTTGTCAGGTTGTGCTCCTGCGGGGCAGGCTTTACTGCATAATCTACAATTGATACAAGTAGACTCGTCATTTAATAGTCTAAGTATAGGCTTTTGAGATATCAGCCCAAGTAATCCTCCAAGTGGGCATATATACCTGCACCAGAAGCGCGGTCTGATAAAGTTCAACCCTGTTACGATGAAGAGGGTAATAAATAATAGTGTGCCCTCCGTATAGTATGGGCGTTGGGTCATTTTGAAAATGTAGCCGCGGAAGAATTTATAGATAGGCTCGGATATAGATGTAAGGTGAAGTTTCCAAATATGTGGGTCTTTTTGGTATATAAGATTTGTTGTGTCTTCTACAGCCACTTGAACGGCGGGGGAAACACTTGTAGGGGGGGGCCTGTAGAAGAATGAAAATGGGTCAAGTATTCCGAACCATTGGGCACCGAAAACACTCATTCCTAAGAATGCAAATAGGACGAAATACTTAACCCTATGTGCGGGGGTACGGAGTTGGAAATCTCTTTTTTTCTTTGTAAATCCTGCTAACCATGAAAAGAAAGTATGATACGCTCCGAAGGGACAGAACCAACCACAAAAGACTCTTCCTAATAAAGCGGTGACTACAATAGTGATTATCCATAAGAATGATAATCCAGCAATGGTCCAGGTCGATAAGAATGTTAGTAAGAATATTAGCGGGTCAAGGTCAAAGAATAAATTGTATATTCGTGAATATTTACCTTCCTCGAGAAAATGTATTTTCCATACGAAGTAGATAAAAAGGGCAAAAAAGAAAAATTGAGATAACCTCCTTAGCCATTGCATAATTGATACAGATTTTTTCTGTTTCATTACACTTTAATACTATACAAGGATTTCTTGGAACTTTAACTTGTTCTTGTAATCAATCTGACCTAAGCCTGCTTCGTAGGCTTTTTTCACAGTACCGATGTTGTTGGGGTCGTAACCAAGAATTTCTGAGCCGAAAGCATCCAAAGCCACGATATCTACTGATGCGGCAACTATGTTCATTCTCTTGACATCTTTCAAATCACCACCTTGTGGTCCGTTAGCAGTTAGGATTCTGATTGCATCCAAAATTGAGATACGAGGTTTCATATACGCGGTTATATCTTTTATGCATGTTGGTAGGTCCTGATGGAACATTCGTCTATTTTCAATTACTCCCATATAGTTTTTCATTGCTAAAGTTACTGTAGTTGCAGCGTGGTGTTTCGCTACAGGGACACTAATTACAATATCAGATTCGATAATTTCCGGATAGATAGGAATTTTCTTGACTCTTTCTCCGTTAATGCTCATTTCTTTGAATCTGCTTCTGTCTAAGTAAACTACCTCTGCACCCATTTCTTTTGCTACTGCCTCAATTCCACTACGGGGATATGATTTAGTTGCATCGTTTACTGTATTGTCCCCAACCTTAACTCTTTTTGCTCCTGCATTGAAGCAAAGTTCAATAAGGGTTCGAATGACATCAGGGTTTGTATTTGCTGCTTGTTCAGGAGTTCGGTCCCATGCTATATTAGGTTTAATCCAGACTACATCGCCTTTATTTACAAACCTTTCCATCCCGCCAAGAGCCTCAATAGCCTTCTTCGTAAGTTTCTCTGCGATTTCTCTTGTTGGTTCTTCAGGAATTGGGTCCCCTTTCCATTTGCACACCACCATATCGAGTGGGGTGCTTTGTTGAGCAAGCAGTTCGCCTCTACTTAAAGCCATTGCGCCCGTAATACAGGCAGATTCTAATATGAAGTTCCTTCGAGTAATCTTTTTCATAGACTTTGTCTCCTCTTGTTGCAGTGCAATATTTCAAATGTATGAATTAAATTATACTACAAATTAACGGTTTTTGGGATTGTAAATTAGACAATGTTAATTTTATTTTGGTTTCCTCTAAACACTGTGCCTATTTGCCTGATAAAATTTCTAAAAATCTTTCTCCTGTGACTTCAAAATCTTTTCGCATATTAATCCATATATGAGGGGCATTGTCTCGGGTGAATAATTCAGAATGCCACCCATAATTGCGGAGTTTTTCATCGAATTTCTCTGATTGGGTATGAGGGACTATCTCGTCCTTTGTCCCGTGGAAGAGAAGAAAATGAGGAGGTTGTTTAATGTTGGATAGGTCAAAATAATATGGAGATACTTCTTTCAACCTTTTTTCAACTTCTTCTTCGGGGATAGAAGTCTCTTCTTCATAGAAACTTTTTTTTCTAACAAGCCTTCTAAGTAATTCTGTTAGTTCGGGGATAATTGAGTGTGTGTAGAGGTCTAATAAATTAAATGGTACTGCATATAATGCAATTATCTTGATGGCGTTGAATATATCTTGCTTTTCGACGTTTATATTAGAACCCCAGTCGAAGGATAGAAACATAGCGCAGGTAGCAAGATGCCCCCCAGCGGATATACCTAATATGCCAAGGGAATTGTTAATGATTTGAAATTTCTCTGCGTTATTTATTACATACTTTATTGCGAATTGCACATTTTTTATCATTTGGTTTACATTGAATATCTGGATAGAACCGGGCGAGACAGCAAATACTGTGTACCCTTGCGAACAAAGCACATCGTAAAGCCCTAAACCTACATGTTGGATAAACTGATGTCTGTCGGATAGCCATCCGTTCGCAACAATGTCAACAATTCCGTACCCGTTTGATTTTACTTTAGGTATGAAAATATCCATATACAGTGCTACGCCATATGCTTCAGCATATACGATGTGGGGATGGTACCAAAAGTTGTTTGTAGTTCGTGGTTTAATATTCAATTTGCTTGCAGGATTATGGAGTTCCTCTACGGGTCTAGGAATATATTCTCGGTAGGTGTTTTCCATCTCGTTGAATGCTCCTTATTTGTTGTTTGGTATGTATCTTTATTAGAATAGTTTACAAAGTTTATTTGTAGTTATTCCCTGGAAGTAGAAACATGCCTGCAATAATTTTAACCCTTACTCTTGTTTTATCCCAAGTTGAAGATGTTCAAACTAAAATTCCACTGATTACTGAGGTTTCGATAAATCATCCGCTGTTCATATTTGCTTGTAAGTTGGAAAATGTTGACCCAGGTTATGTAAAGGAAAAGATAAGTAATCAGTGGAGTACATTGAGGGAAGAATTAAAGCCGTATTCTGCTCTTCAGATAATCTTTTCCGACCCTACTTTTCAGGATATAGGAAAAATTGAGGATTCGTTTACAAGCATTTTTGGGGAAGTTAAAGTTCCGATTATATTAAGGTTATGTGTGAGAGTTAAAAAAGATTTCCTACCTGAGGCTCAGGAGTTATCGGCGCTATTTGCTCGGCTTCCTAATCTTATTGGGCTATGTATTTCGGATTTTTCGCTGAATCTATACCCTTCTGAAAGTGGGTTAGTTTATCCTGAATTCTATCAATTAGATTGGCTTTGCTCACTTGTCAAAGTAGTTTCCAGGTATGGGAGATTTGTATATTTGCCTATGAATTCGTTTGAGTTAGTAAGGGTTTTATCTCATCCAAAAGGTGAAGAGTTACTTGATTTAATTAAGGCAAATTCTGAGTATGTAATTGCGGGGTATTCATTTGATGGAGATTTTGCACCTATAGGTATAGGTGCACTTTTAGGATTATATTTGGGTGGGTATGTTAATCGAATAGGAATTGAATGTGGTGTGGATTGGTATCATCGTAGTTATTTAGTGAGTCCCTGTGTGCTGGGTAAAGCACCACCAGGAAGTATTAGTATCTATACGCCATTTTATAGAGGTATGTTATTGCTTGGTGTTTTGGGTGGTGCTACTACATATTTAATTCCTGATGAAGAGTGTTTATGGGGAGGAAAAGAAAATATACATTGGATACGCACAATAGAGAAAACCTTGCTACAGATTGTAAATCTTGGACTGATTCCATCCAAGGAGATGATTCAAAGAAGGGTCTCTGCAGGTTATAGATGTTTTCCTGCGGGAACTCCTCAGGATTTTTGGAAACTTGGAGAAATATTATTTCCTCAGTTTGGCTTAGGAGCGATGGCAGAGTCTGTATATTTTGCTAAGGAAGGTAAAAAATTGCCAGAGATTATTCCAGAAACGGGAAGTAATTACATATTACCGTTGTTCCCATATAAATATTCTCCTGAGGATTCTGAAATGTATATAGTAGGTTATCAGCCTACTCATCCGGAGTGGACATGGTCTAATGTGCTTGAGAGGATAAGCCGTACTTTAGGTGAAGGTACTGCTTTCATAGCAGAAGTTGGGAAATATTTGTTCGTGTTTAATACGTCTGAATATCAAATTCAAAAGCAATCTTATAAAATTGCTTTGCCATCTCCTGTAAGGAAATTTGTAGCAACCCGTGTTGGGGATGGAATTCAACTGTCCTGGGGATTTAGGGAAGGTGATATATCTTATCAGGTATATAGAAAATCCCCGACAGAATCAGAATATAAATTGATGGTTCGTGGAATTGAGTCTCGCGAGTGGAAAGATACATCCTTGGACATGGCTCAACCTGTTTCTTATTCTGTAACAGCATTAACAACAGAACAAGAAATAGTAGAGGGATTTGTCAATCCTGGGGAATATTTAGTTTTTAGTCTTATAGAGAGTAGGATTGCGGAGGAGGTAGTACTTTTACCTGAAATGAATTTTGCTGAAAGTGTGCCGATAACTGAAAGCCCTCAGGGTGAGAATTTGATTTGCCCTGACCCAATTAATTTCCTTGCTCCTGAGGAACAAGAGATGGCCCAGTCCATAAATAATTCTCTTCTGATGTTAGAATCTGCCATTATGAGGCGTGATATTGACGCGGTTTGTGGTATTTTCTCCGAGGACTATAAAGACCCTCTGAGCAGTGGTGTTGGTTATATTAAGTGTGCTCTGCAAACTTTTTTTAATGTAGTTCCTTCCCCAAAGGTTTTATATCAGGTCAGAAATTTTAACTTCCAAAGAGATGAGAACGGGAATATTATTGTAAATACGCAAGTATTTTTGAGGGTTTTGGGTTATAAAGTTTCAGATGAATTGGGGATTAAGTCAGGTATCCCAATCGAGATAGGGCCCTCGGAAGATGGCGAAACCTTGCTTTCGTGGGTTAAGCGGGATTCTTTATGGGTTATTAACTCTTCGGAGAAACCTTTATTTTTCCCTACCCAACAATAACTGGACATCGGAAGTTTGAATGGTGCCTACTTTAGTTTTTTGAAAAAATTTAACAATTCTTTGTAAAGGTATAAATCTTCGTATTTGAATAATCCACACATGGCTTTTGATGAAATTTCTATACCCTCTTCTCCCACAATCGCAATAGGATTTAACCCTGCTAAGATAATTAAGCCTGTTTTGCCATTTTGAACTGGAACGTCAAGCAAAGGTTGATTTGGTTCGCCGAAAGTTAAGATGCCCCCAAGAAGACAATCAGTAATTTTTTTAGATAATTCCTTTGCTTTGGTGATGGTAGTTGAAGGTATTTCCCTAAAACTTGCTCCTATAATTCCATTCCCACTTACTGCACATTCCCATACTTTGGTCATCTTCCCCCTGATGAATATTTCAAGTGGGTCTATTGTAGTACCTTCGTAACTAATCAATTGGGTAAATCGTTTTGGTTTTCTATCCTCCAGTTCAATCAAGCATCCATATCTGGAAGTCATATGCACATAGTTTTTTAAGAAGATTCCATTTAGTGTAACACTACAAACAGTACCAATTCCTATATGTTCAGGTGGAACTTTAAAATTGGCTATTTTTTCGCCTTCGTTAGCAAATGTTAGTAGTTTTCCGACACCGAGATTTTTTTCGAATGCTTTAATTATTTTGTGGATGATGTCTTGATATAAGTCTTTTTTCCTTATTGTAGTAACATTTAATATTATAGTGCCTTTTCTGGCATTTAAATTAAAATCCATTTCATGTGATAATTCTTCAATTTTTGAAGATACAAAACCTACTTTATCGATTACCAGTGTGCGCTCGAGTTCTTCTAAACCTTTATCGGTAATTATTCTTCCTTTTCGTCCAATTTTTTTTGTGAAGCCATGAGTATCGGTTATTTCCAAATACCCTCTTATTGCTCTATCTGTAAGGTTTATGCCCTGAAGTTTAAGTGATTCGGAAATTCTTTCGCTTCCTACGGGCTCGTCGCTGTTAGCCAATATTTGAAGGATGGCATGTAGTTGTCTTTTTACTTTAATTTCCCTAAATACCTTCATATTTCTCCCGAGTATGTTTTTAATTAATGAAAAGGTAATTGTGGACTAACTTCAGGGCATTGAGGAGTATTCTACAAAATTTTCTATTAGAAGTTTTCCCCTCCAATTTTTATAAAAGAAAAAAATAGTCTTGGAACTATATTTCATCTTCCTCATCATCGTCTTCTTCGAAATCTTCGTCGCTATCACGGTAATTTTCTTCGGGATTTTCTTCTTCCCCTTCGATTCTAACTTCTATTTCTCTCCCTGCGATTTCCATTACTTCTTCGGCTACGTATATTGGACAACCTACTCTCAATGCAATTGCAATGCTGTCGCTTGGTCTTGCGTCTATTTTTAAAATTTGCTCTACTTGTCCTTCTGCGTTCCTTTGTTCGATGTTCATGTGGGCAAAGAAGGTATCGTTTTCAAGTTTGTATATTACAACTGAATTTAACTTGGCTCTTAAGCCAGCAAGTATGTTGCAAACTAAGTCGTGAGAAAGAGGTCTTGGTGTTTTTTTCCCTCTTAAGGCTAAATCTATTGATAGACCTTCCGAAGCCCCAATTAGGATAGGAAGAATCTTATTATTAGATTGGAGCAGTACGAGGACACTATTGTCTTGATGTGGGTCTATGGTTACTGCAAGTACTTTCGCCTCTAACATAATTTTGTCCTTCTTAATTGTTGTTTATTAATTAGATTATCTCACAAAAATATAGTTATGAGTAAAATTTTCAGTCTTGAAAATCGTATTTATTCTTTAGCCTTATTTCTCTGAAGAACTTCGTTAAGACTTCACTACATTCTTCAGCACATATTCCCGGTACGACTATTGGATTGTGGTTAAATCTATGGTCATCTAAGATATTGAGTATGCTCCCACAACATCCTGCTTTGGGGTCGTAGGCGCCAAAGTAAACCTCTGGAATTCGTGCCATTATTATTGCACCTGCACACATGGGGCAAGGCTCTAAGGTAATATACATTTTTGTATTTTCAAGCCGCCAACTTTTTAGTGCAAGAGCAGCAGAGGTAATAGCTAGAATTTCAGCGTGTGCGGTAGGGTCTTGAAGTGTTTCACGTTGATTGTGTCCTCTGGCTATTATATTATTTTCGTATACAATTACACACCCAACTGGGACCTCACCTTCTTCATAGGCTTTTTGTGCTTCTTTTAGTGCCTCTCGCATATAATATTCGTGCGTAGGAGTAAGCATTATTGGTTTCCTACTCTAAATGTCTACAGTTGGTTTTTATTTTATCAAAAAGGTTGAAGTGAATATGGAACAACTTATATTTAAGTTTGAGGAATCATTGGAAAACGGATTCGGTTTTTCTCCTGATACATTAATACGAAAAAGTATTTGTAAAATGGAGACTTTAGACTTATTAACTCTTCGATTTCAAGAAAAAGTAAAGTCGATGTTGGATAATCCTAATGTAGATTGTTCTATGCAATACTTAAATCACAGAATTCAATTTCACTTTACATTTAATACAGGTAAACATAAAAAGAGTTGTTTCTTTTTGGCTTCTGAAAAAATTTTGAATGCTGATGATTATGAAGTTTCTTTACTATTGGAATATGTCATGAAGAGAAAAGTTAATAACCGAAGTAGATTAAAAGAGGTTATCCGAAAATTTGCCTTTTATCCTAAATGTCGTTCTCATCAAACAAGTTTTTACGTTCAAGGTAAAGTATACGATTTACATAGAATCTTTAACGAATTAAACAATAGTTATCTCTTTGGAAAACTGGATAATCCTTTGTTTTGGCGGAAACCTACTGTCCGCATGAAGAATTATGGTCAAAGCCTCACAGTCTTAAAAAATAGAGTAAGGTCACTGAAATTGGGGACCTACTGTCTTAGATGTAATACTATTTTTATAAGTTCAATTTTAGATAATGTCCAAGTTCCTCCATTGGTAGTAGAAGCAATAGTTTTTCACGAAATGGTGCATTCGTATGTTTTTAACTATGTTTCCCATTCTGCTAATCCACATGGCTTTGAATTCAAGTCTTTGTATTCTAAACTTCCCCAGGCTAAAATGGTTAAGAAATTGTTGGCTTCTACTGAATTTTTCGAAAAATTAAAAGAGATATATTTAGAGAATATAGTCTAATGCCCATTGTAAAAAAGTTCCTTGCAATATTACTTATATCTTCATTTTTAGTTTTAGGTATGTTGTTGAGTTATAAAATTACATACCATTTATTAAAGAGTAACTTTGCTTCATTATCTTTATCTTGGTCGGACACCAAGGTCGTTGAGGTAACGGTAAAAAATATATATGTTATTTCAGATATATTGAGAGAGTACTTTAATACTTTGAATTCGCGGGACAAAGTATTAGACTCGAAAAGACTTAGTGAATATAGAGTAATACTGTTTCAAATTCGAACAGAATATAAGAAACTAATTGATTCTTACAAGGATAAGTTGTCTCAGCCTCTTGAGAAAATTGTTAAGGACTTTGATTTGTTTTTAGAAAGGGTGGATATTATGATGAAATTCCCATCTGATAGTGCTCTCGCTGATTCAGTATGCACAGATTTGAAGAATTTACTGAAGACTATGAGTATTTTTTCAAAAACTTATAGATTGCGATACCAACTTTATTTTGAAAAACTATTAAAAGAATTTCAAGAGAAGTGCAAATTTTAACCTGAATTTAGGTAATATTTTGACATTTTGATTGTAAAATTTTAAAAACGTTGAGGTAAAGGCTATGCAAAATCTTGCCAGTGGCAAAAATGAAGAGGGATATCAATTGGGATTTTCTGATGAGGCTCTAATGGCTCTTGTAACTAAGGGGGAGGAAAGAGCTTTCGTTGAACTCGTTCAGAGGTATCAAAACGAACTTTTCCGATTTTGTTATCACTACCTGAAAAACATAGAAATGGCAAAGGAATGCGTTCAAGAAGTGTTTCTCAGGGTTTATATAGCCCGTGACCGTTACGATACAAGTAAGAAGTTTAAGCCATGGCTCTTTTGTATAGCGAGGAATTTGTGTATAAATGAGATTAAGCGTCAACAGTTGGTACAGTTCTCATCACTGGAAGGTGAAGATGGATTTCAAATCCATGAGACGGAAGAAATAGTGGAAAAAGTAAATAGTGGTGAGAATCATCCAGGAGAAATGGTCTTAAAGGAAGAAAGGTATAAAGTCCTTTGGGAGGAAATTAATAAATTGCCCGAGGATGAAAAGGAGATAGTTGTGTTGAGATATTTCCAAAAACTTCACGCTCGAGATATAGCAGAAATAATCGGAACTACGGAAGGTGCCGTTAGAACTCGACTTCACAGAACACTTAGGTATCTATATCAGAAGATGGCAAACAGAGGTGAGTTTAATGAGTAAAAAGTGTGATTGTGAAAATATTAGAGAGAAATTTTTATCTGGAATGTTTGAGCAGGAATGCGAAGTTTCAAAACTCCTTCAAGAATTGGAATTATGTGAAGAATGCAAGAAGTTTGCGTCTGGATTGATTAGTTTTTGGAAATCTTTGAATGAACTAACTACTCTTTTCGATGAGTCTTTACCTAAGATTGATATAACAGGGGAAGTTTTAGAGAGGCTAAAAGACTTACGAAATAAGGAGACAAATGTAAGGGAGATAATAGGTAAGGAAATTGATAGTCCTGAAGAAGCAGATTGGTATTCATTTATTGAGGGTAAGCTGGACGATGTTACTAAATATAGATGCCTATCTAAATTGAGTTTATCTCAATGTGTGCAGAGGGAAGTTGAAAGATTAAAGCAGGTACATCAACAACTTGAGGAATTGGGGGATAATATTTTTTACCCTGAATTGGATGAAGATTTGCTTCCTAAAGTTATGGCGAGAGTCTTTACTTATAAGGGGAATACATTACCTCCTGAATCCACAGAAAAGGAGGCAATTGCCCTATTAGAAAAGGAACTAATGGAGATTTCAGAGGAAACAGAATATCCAATTTCCACCTCTGGAGAGAAAGTTAGAAAGCCAGATAATGTAGTTACGAGTGGTAAGATAAAAGTTTTTAGAAAGCCCTTAGAAAAGAGTGGAAGGAAACAAGTTACAGACCATAGCAATGTATACTGGTTTCCCAGAAAGGTACTTCCAAAAATACTTACTTTTGCAGCAGGAATTTTATTGACGTTATTTGGTATATATTGGTTCCTTTTGAGAGATTTTAGTGTTACTACTGCTCCAAAGGCATTAACTTCTAATAAGCCTATTCCTACAGTTCGGGAAACGGAACGTTATAAAATAATTCCACCGCCGAGTTTTTTGAATGACTCGGAAGGTTTTACATCAGACAATGATAGAGAAGACGATACTAAACTTCCAAAGAAATATATTGCAAAGCCACTGAGTGAGTGGGAAGATATACTTAAGGAAAATGCCTTAGTAAACGCTGGGAAATTAATGAGGATGGGAACTTGGGCTTCTCTTACACCGGAGGAAGCAAGAGAATTACTTAAGAAATCTGGGTTATCTCCACTTGCGGTATTGGGTGCAGTTCAATTCCTTCCGCCTGAGGAAGCGAAGGTAGTATTGGAAGCGGCAATAGCAAATAATCCTGAAGATGCTTACCTTCGTTTTGCTATGGTGAATACATTAAAGAATATGGATAACATAGACTATGAGGAATTGAGTGCACATCTTACCGCCTGGACTAATTCTGACCCATCCAATGTATTGCCATATTATATGGAAGCAAATATATATCTGCGGAACGGTGAGGTTGATAGTGCTTTAGCCTGCGTGAAAGAGGCGAATAATTTGCAGGGGTATAATTCCTATGCTTCTCTTACTGCTCAGGCGTATAAAGAAGCGCTTATAGCAAAAGGTATTGACCCACAATTGGCTGATTTACTTGCATCTGCCTCACTTGGCGTCCGGGAAACTCAAACTCTGGATGAAATCGCTCACAATTTACTATATTACGGGAAGTACTATGAGGAGATTGGTGACTACGATACTGCTCTAATGATATATGATGCTCTTCGAAATTTGGGAGTCAATGTGGATATGAGTTCTGATTTACTGCAGGAGAGATTAGCGGGGGTGAAATATGCTCAAGAGGCTATATATGCATTGATTAGACTAATGACCCAAACATACTCATTCTCAGATATCCAATCTTATATAGCGTTTTTGC
The DNA here is from genome assembly GCA_964655185.1 of uncultured Nitrospirales bacterium. Classification (GTDB taxonomy): domain Bacteria; phylum Hydrogenedentota; class Hydrogenedentia; order Hydrogenedentales; family Hydrogenedentaceae; genus Hydrogenedens. Next base: position 13,289 of record CAZZMK010000320.1, read on the forward strand.
AAGATTTAAACCAACTACTGACGAACTATAACAATGCACTAATTAGTTTCTACGAACTTTTTGATAAATTAGACCCACAACAAATAATCCAGTTGCTTAATATTTATCTGACCACAGGTAATGTTAATATTATGTTACCATCAGGGCAAAGCGCCACAGCTAAGTAAGGGATTCTCTTTCGAAAACTACTTTATTACAAAGTGTAATGAGTTGAAGTTTAGATGTGAGGTAGCCTCTCTTTGGGGCCTACGTATATCTGTCTTGGTCTGTGGATGCGCGTATCAGGGTCGTTTCTCATTTCTAACCAGTGGGCTATCCACCCAGGTATCCTCCCGATGGCAAATAAGACAGTGAACATTTGAGTCGGGATACCCATTGCTCTATAAAGTATACCGCTATAGAAGTCTATGTTTGGATAAAGTTTTCTTTCAATAAAGTATTCATCACTTAGGGCAATTTCTTCTAAGTTCTTTGCAATTTCGAGGAGAGGGTCATTTATTCCCATTTCATTAAATATTGAATCAACTGTTTCTTTCAAGAGTTTTGCTCTTGGGTCATAGTTCTTGTAAACCCTATGTCCAAATCCCATCAACCTGAATCCTGAATCTTTCTTTTTAGCAAGTTCTACATATTTTTTGTAATCTCCGCCATCTTCGTAAATCATTTTTAGCATATTGAGCACTGCTTCATTAGCGCCTCCGTGCAATCTACCCCACAAAGCAGATATACCTGCGGATACTGATACATATAGGTTAGCCATTGAACTACCTACCATTCTCACTGTGGATGTAGAACAATTCTGTTCATGGTCTACGTGAAGGATTAAAAGTAAATCCAGAGCCTTTTCGAATAATTTGGGAACTACATAGTCTTCTGCAGGGGAAGCAAACATCATTCTAAGGAAATTTGCACTATAAGAGTGGTCAGTTCTTGGATATATGTATGGTTCGCCAATGGATTTTTTGTACGAGTATGCAGCAATGGTTTTTGCCTGACCTACAATCCTTGCAATTATTGTATTTATATCTTCTTTCTCGTAATCTGGGTAGAAAGAAGGCATTGCTGCAACCATCGAACTGAGTATACTCATTGGATGTGCATTGGGTGGAAAATTATCGAATATGTTTACCATACTTTGGTGAATAAAACTATTCATAGTCAATTGCCTTCTCCATTCTCGTGCTTGTTCAGGAGTAGGTAGATCCCCATAGATAAGAAGGTATGCTATGTGAGAGAAAGGAAACTTACCTGCTAAACTTTCGATGGGATATCCTCGATATCTTAAAATTCCTTTTTCTCCGTCTATATAAGTGATAGCACTTTTGCACGAACCTGTGTTGGCGTAGCCCGGGTCATAGGTAAGTGCGCCTGTGGTCTCTCTTAGCTTTCTTATATCAATTCCGATTTCTCCTTCTGTTCCCTCAAATACAGGGAACTCATATTCTTTTCCCCTTAGTATAAGTTTGCAGGTTTCCATTTTACATCTCTCCTCGTTAAGATTGGCTTTTAGTTATTATGCCCAATGATTTAATAATTTGCGTGATTTCTTTAATTTTTAATAAATGTGCTATTGCAATGTATACTACCCCGCCAATACCTCCCGCCACCGCAATATATACAAACTCAAATAGTATACCGCTCTTTCTAATTTCGTTGGTAAATAAGTTTACAAAAATGAAAGATAAGATTACAAATGATATGGCTATTATATACTTCAGTAGTTGAATAACTGAAAATTTATCTAAAATAACTCCTATTTTATTGCTAAGGAGTAGATACAGTAGGAAGAAATTTACCCAAAAGGATATTGTGGTTGAAAGGACAAGTCCTATATATCCCAATTTTCCCACAAGTATAGCATTTAGAAATACATTTAACAGCATACTAAAAGAGGATGTTGCTACAGGTATAGATGTTTGATTCATTGCATAGAATCCTTGTACAAGTACCTTGACTCCTGAGAAGCCTATAATTCCTATGGAGTAAATTATTACAGCATTTGCAGTTTTTTGAGTAAGTGCGGACGTAAATTCTCCTCTTTGGAATAATACTTTTACAATTGGCTCACTTAATAATGATAACAATACCATAGCGGGTAGTATCATAAACCAGGTTTGAAAAAGTCCTTCGATTAACGCCTTTCTCATTTTCTCTTTCTCATTTCCGACTGTGTATCTTGTCAATTCGGGGAGTATAGATACGGATATAGCAGTTCCAAATATTGCAAGAGGGAGTTGAATTAGTCTATTTGCATCGAATAGGGCAGATACTGTTCCCTCGGGGAGTGAATATGAGAAGAAACTATCTACTAATTTATTAATTTCGCCTGCTGCCTGCCCTAAAATCACAGGTAGTAGTAAAAAAAATGCTTTCTTTGCTCCTGGATGGTTAATTTTTGTTGTAAGTCTTATACTACCAAGAGATTCTTTTGCATATAAGTATAAAATTAGGAATTGTAATATCCCCCCTAACCATACGCCTATAACGAGGCTGATTGAAATATCTATATTGATAAAGTTTGGCAGAAAAATGCTTAATATCCAAGGTATGTTTAGCAAAGCAGGAGCGATTGCAGGGATTTTATAGTTTCCCTGAACAAAAAGTGGAGCCATTAGAAATACCGCTATACCTATCCAGAAAAGGTAAGGGAAAGTTAGTTGGAGTATAAGAACGGCATATCTCATTTGTTCTTCGGATTTAGGTAAGCCACGAGTAAAAAATCTTACTCCCTCGAGAATGTGCGGTATTAGTGGCATTGCGAGCACACCAATTATGGATATCAAGAGGAGTATTATGGTCATTATAGTAAATAGAGCGTTTGTAAGTTCTTTAAATTTTTCCAAGCCATCTTTTTTTTCGCATTCAGACAGTACAGGTACGAAAGAAGCAT
>CAZZMK010000321.1:0-2811 GCA_964655185.1 uncultured Nitrospirales bacterium
CTACATCTTTCCTAATTAAACCTAACAACAGAATTTTACCACTCCCCACCTTTTTATTTATATTTAATATTACAAATTTACAAAAAGTTCTAAATACTAAACGAATATCTCGAAAATACATTTGACAGGATGAAAATGACATGACTTTGTCTCAGTACAATATATTCTTCATAATAATTCTTTCTATTCACTTTATGCTGATGGTAGTTTGTAATGTTATAGGAATAGAACCTATTTACAAGCACATAACCCCATTTTATGCAACTCTTAATCCTATCAATTCAAATTTGTACTTATCCTTACTTCTTCCATTTACTATATTCGTTGTGTTGCTACTGTTAACGTCGAAAACAATTAGATATAGAATACCTCTAAGCGTAGTAATTATATTTTCTTACTTTTTTACAATGCTAATCTTAGACAAAAATTATGGAGTTCAGAAGATTTTAAGAGAATCTTTGCTACTTATTGTTGCTATTACTTTTTTGATATATATCACCAGAAACTTATACCACATCTCTTCAATCCCTAATCAAAATCTATCATCAGCATTGAAAGTATTATTTTTTCTCTTTTGTTTTTCCATCATACTCAATATATCTATTGCGTCCCTGAGAAATGGGCTCTTTAGTATTGCAGAGCCATATACACGTTCCAAATATGAATATGTCGGAGACATAGGAGTTACCCCAAGTATATTCAAGTTATTAAAAGACTATCATTTAATTCAACCAAACCTTTCCCTCCATGCAAAACTTGCTCCACCAGGACCCCTCATTCTCCTATGGGTATCCTCCTATATATTTGGCAGAAACCCGTTAAACCTCGCAATTTTTACAATAGTTTTTGGTAGCACAGCAGTAATTCTAATTTACCTTTGGGCGAGAGAATTATCAAAAGAATTTCGAACAATAAACCCAATCCTATTTTGTATCTTATATGCAACAACTCCAGGGATTGTGATTTTCACCGCAACAGCCTCAGAAATTCTATATATGCCAATACTTTTCTTAACTCTATACTTATTCGAAAAGTCATTAAATAAAAATTCTTTTCTTCACATTTGCATAGCAGGTTTTTCATTTGCAGTTCTGACATTTTTTAAATTTACGCTTTTATCCATTGCAATCTACTTTCTCGTAAGAGGAATATTGTATCTGATATCCCAGAAAGGCAATTTACTTCCCCTCGCCAAATTAGCATTTTTTATGCTTGTATCCTTCATAGGATTTTATCTCGTATTACATCTATTCACTGGATATAAACCTTTAGAGGTATTCTTCCAGGCTTATTCATTATTCCGTCGGGACATGAAGGAAATTGAAACTATCTCACCCCGCTATTCCCTATGGTGGTTCAAAGTTTTCAACACTTGGGCTTGGCTATACTATGCGGGAATTGCTATCTCAACAGGATTTGTAGTCTCTATATTCAAAAAAGATTCCTGGAAGAACCCCGTATTTTACTTACCTTTCTTCACCTTTCTAATACTTAACCTCGCTTATATAGCACCAGGCGAAGGTGAGCGTTCCTCACTATATATCTACCCTTTCATACTTTTGCAGGCATTAATTTTTTGGAATAAAAATCTAACTAATTCACCCCCCCTCTTTAGTTCCATCCTCATTTTTCAGACAGTTCAAAGCGTATTGACAGAATGTTTATTCTACACATACTGGTAATATCAAACAGTCATTAATAATCTTCTGGTGCCTCTACATCAATATATACAATATCATCATTCCCTTTTTTATCGACACAATAAATTTTATGTCTACCTGGAACAAGTTCCCATTCCACAGAACTATTAGCATCTTCCTTCCCAATATATTCATCATTAACATACCAATATATCCCCTGTGTCAAATCACCCGAACTCTTTAATTTTAGTTTGTTATTTTGAGAAAGTCTACTCAATAAAAACTTAGTTCCATTTGAGGGGAAAAGAATCTTAAATTTCTCAGCGACCTTTTTGTTTTCATCTGCGACATTTATGCGTGACAAATCCCAGGCGTCACTTTTCGATGGAAATCTCCTCTTCACTTCTCCTGTCAAAAAGTCCCAATAATGCACATCACAACGTCGTGATATTGGCATATTTTTAGGGATATAGACTTTCCTTACCGATTCACACCATTGAGTAGCAAAAAGCCCTGAAACACCACACACATTAATCTCCCTCAAATCATCATTTGGGACTTGTGGAAATTCTTCACTACTCTTGCGAGGTAATCTCTTAAAAATTTCACTTGCTATTGGATAACTTAATAGAGCACCTACTAACTTCGGTGAAGATTTTTTGTTTGTATTACCAAACCATACACCCACAAGATAATGTTTGTTAAACATAAATACCCATGCATCCCGCCTATTAGAAGATGTCCCTGTCTTCCAGCAAACTCTTATTGGTTCTCTGTCAATGCGAGGTTGGCTACCTAATACCTCATTCTCTAACCTGCTTTCCATAATTTGATAGAGTAAATCAACCGCCCCCTTATCGAAAACCCTCCAGGTATCAGAGTTCTCTTCGGGAAAAATTTTGATTTGGATCCCTTGTCCCTCCCTTGCGAGGCATAGATACCCCATCATCATATCCCACATACTTACTTCGCACCCTCCTAAAATTATCCCAAGGTCGTTAGTATCTCTTATCTCCTTCACCTCTATCCCTGCTTTACCTAATCTATTCACAAAATTTCTTACTCCAACCCTTTGTAAAACATTAACTGCAGGAATATTTAAGGAATACCTCAAAGCGGTTCTTACATCTACCATACCATGAAACAACTCATCGAAATTTTTAGGGGTATA
>CAZZMK010000322.1:0-4286 GCA_964655185.1 uncultured Nitrospirales bacterium
AGAATTTGTCTATCTTCTGAGACCTTGCTTTTGCTACACTTTCGTATCGGGCTTTTGCTATGCTTATACAAGGTATGTGGGTTAAATTTAGGTCGGTGAGAACCGATAAGGCTACATTTAGATGTCCTTTACCACCATCAATTATTAAAAGGTCAGGGTGAGGAAGGTCTGTTAGATGGGTGAATCTGCGTATCAGGGCGTCTCTTATAGCGTAGTAATCGTCGTGTTTTTTCTCTGTGGTTATTTCAAATTTTCTGTAATGTTCCTTTTTAGGAGTAGCATTTTCGAATACTATCATTCCTACAACTGTTTGATAGCCTTGATGAGTGGATGCATCAAAGCATTCGATTCTAAACGGGAGTTTCGGTAAACTAAATATTTTTTGGATTTCTTGTAAGAGTGTTGCCTTTGAACTTTGTAATTTCAATTCTTCTATATATTTCGCTTCTGCATTTCTTATTGCTAATTCGAGTATCTCTCTTTTTACTCCCTTTTTAGGTACGGTAATTTTTACTTTTCTGTTGGAATGTTCCGTTAGTATTTGTTCTAATGCCTCCAATTCTTCAATATTAATGGGGATTAGCAATTCAGAGGGTGGAGGGAAAATCTGTGTGTAAGTGTTGAGTAAGATATTGCTGAAGACTTCTTCTATGGGGTTCTCGATGGGTAAATCAAAAGATATTGAGTGAGAGGTAGTGAGTTTTCCATCTCTATAGAATAAAATTTGTATGAAAACAGACTTTTCAGATTTGTATATGCCCCAGGCATCAATACTGTTGTATGCTTCAGTAAGCACTGATTTTTGAGGTTCCATAATTTTTCTAAGGGCATAAAGTCTGTCCCGAAGTTGTGCGGCTAACTCAAAGTTGAGTTTAGATGCTTCTACCTCTATTTGTTTTAATAACTCCTTCTCGAGTACCTTTGCTTTACCTTGTAAAACAAGAATAGCCTGTTGAACCAAGTTTTTATATTCTTCTTCAGATATTTTACCAACACAAGGGGCGAGGCAGGTTCCAATTTCGTAGTAAATACAAGGACGTGTTCTGTTTGAAAAATTTGTGTCACTACATCTTCGTAGTGGAACAACACTGTGAAGGTAGCGGTAGGTTTCTCTAATTGCTGAAGCAACTTGATACGGACCAAAATATAAAGCGCCATCTTTTTTAGGTCTTCTGACAAATGTTAATCTAGGGAACTTTTCTTGTGGGTTGATTCTTAGTGAGAGAAAATTTTTATCGTCTTTGAGCCTTATGTTATATCTTGGTTTGTGTTGCTTTATTAGATTATTTTCTAATAATATGGCTTCTTTTTCGCTCTCAGTGATTATGTAATCTATTTTTTCCGCTTTCTGTAATAAAAATTGTACGTGATATCTGGAATCATTAGTTTGAAGGTATGTTCTAATTCTGTTTTTTAAGTTTCTCGCCTTACCTACGTATATAACTTTTCCTTTGTCATCATAGAAGAGATAACACCCTGGTTTTGAGGGCACTGTTGTTATGTCTATTAATTTTTTTTCTACATTACTGGTCATTGGTTAATAATGACTTTCTCAGTGGATTTGTAAATCTATTTTGTGAAGTGTGTATTAATTGTTAAAGGTGTTTTAATATGGACATCCATCTGAGGATAGGAAATTTCGATGCCTTCTTCTTTGAAACGATTGAAAATTGTGCATAGTAACTCGTGCTGAACTCGTAAGAAGTAGGGGGTTTTGGTGTGTACCTGAAGTTCACACTCAAGGGCACTCTCGCCGAATTTCTTAAAGTATGCTTTTGGAGGTGGGTCAGGTTCTACAAATGGATGTGATGAAGCAATTTCATCGAGAATATTTATTATTTTATTTATGTCAGATTGGTAACTTACACCTACAGGGATGTTAAGTCTTACAATGGGATTTTCTCTTGTCCAGTTTATGAATTTTTGCGAGAGTATTTCCTTGTTTGGAACGATGAGTTCTTTATTTTCCCAGTTAATTATTGAAGTGGACCTCATCCTAAGTGCTTTTACTCGTCCTGACACATCACCAATAGTTACTATATCTCCTACTCTTATGGGTCTTTCAAATAATAAAATAACTCCTGATACAAAGTTTCCTACTATTTCTTGGAGTCCGAAACCAAAACCCACACCTAATGCGGCAACTAACCACTGTACTTTATTCCAAGTAACTTTAATAGTACCTAATGCCATCACACAGCCGATTATTAATATGAGATACTCCAATATTGTGATTAGTGCATATCTCTCACCTTCTTCCATGTCTGTTCTTTTGAGAATAAAGTAATCGAGGTAGAAACCCAGGTTTTTGAATAAGAATAGAGTAATCCCGAAGATAATCATTGCTAATATTAGGTCCCAGAGAGAAACAAATTCTCTTGTATCAGGGAGAGTAGTTGGAGATAACTTTGATTCTTCGCCAGTGGAGGTTGATTGAGTTTGGAGGGTGACTATGGTAGAGGAAGTTTCCCAGAGTTTAATCTTTTGGAAGTAGCCGAAAGCGGGGAAAATATCTGCCCAGATATAAAGGATAATTAGTAAACAACCTATTAAGGATACCCAAAAAATTCCTTTGTTTATTTGGTTTAAAATTAGGGAAGTTTGTTCTGTGCTAATGTCAGTTTCTTCTTTGTCAGATTTTATTTCTTGTTTGGTATCGGACTGCTCTTTGATTTTTGAGTCTACTTGAATTGAATGTTGAAATTTTATTTTCCAGTTGTAGTAGTTTGTGATAATCATCAAAAAACGATATACCGTCCAAGAGATGGTAGCAATCAAAATAGATATCATAATTTTTCTTTCTAATTCATATACAGCGTACACATACCCTAATATTTGCATACCAAATAGAACGATTATGGTACCCATTGTAATAAACAAAAAGTTTCGAAGAATGAAGTAGTTTGGATTCTGGACTTTGTCTTCTTGTTTGCTTAAGAAAAGTTTTCTAATATCAGTGGTCAAGTACATTAGTAATATAAAAATAGTGGGTAGTAAAATTGTTTGTGCAATCCTGAATACGAGGTCAGATAGGGCAGATTGAGTTTCAATCCACACTAAATTGGTAAAAGTAGAAATAAGTGTAAGGGTTGTAATAATTACCGCTAAAATAAATGATTTTTTGTAGATATTTTTGAAAGTTTCGCTGTGAAAGTTAAGTATGATTGTAGAAATTTCCTTGTGCTTAATGAGGTTTACAACAAGAGAAAACAACAAAATTGGGATGGCAGATACTGACAAAGAGGTAGAAATAATTTGTATAACGAATTGACTGTTGACCAGTTTTAGGAGGTTTGCTATTACTAATACACCAAGGGGTATTAGAAATGTTCTTAAAGAAAAGCATAGAAGGAATTTTGTAAAGTTTACAAAATTAAAGTTTAATGGAGTCCTAAAAGAGGGGCACATTATTATAAGTTTGTTCCCTAAGTATCTGTAATATAGTAAAAGTGCAATAGAGAAGATAATTATAAGTATTGAAATTGGTAGAAAAGTCCAGAGAGAAGTTTTATAATTACTTGATGGAAAGTAAATTTTCGTAAGATGTTGGGTCAGCCTTTGGAATTCTGATTTTAGTTCTTCTTTGGTTGGAAATGGGGTTTTTATCCAAAGCATATTTTCATCTATAAAGGAAATAAATTCCTCGGTTTGTTTTATCCAGTTATTAACTGTGGTAAGTGTGTCGGTTAGGATGAGTATATATGCCTCATAATCTGAGATTAGAGAGGATAATACTTCTTTGTGCATTTTTATAATATCATCGATTCCCCTTTTAATTTTCTTCTTATCTGCAGAGGAAAGAGAAACGGAGATTTGTTGGTATCCTGATTGAATTCTTCTTTCTGTTTCTGTAAGTTCTGTTCGTTTAATTAGCAATTCTGAATATTTTTTTTCTACTTCGTTTAGGTCTGCTTCTACCTCGTTTTTTATTCTTTTTAGGTCACTTATTTTGGGTAGAGAAAGTTTGACTTGCTTCAGATTTAATCGCAACGAGAGGTCTGATTTTTTGGATTCAATTTTAGATTTCAAATTATCAAATTGGGCGTTTTGAGAGCGTAGTTTTTGTTGATAGGTAGATAAAGATTCTTTGTATTGGTTCGATTTGTCATATAAGAGAGAAAAACTTTGACGTTCCTTGGCAAGTTTTAAATTCTCTTCTGCAAGCATAGAGAGTTCAGGTATTAGTCTTAAGTTAAAATTAGGCAGAGAATTAATGACCTCAATAGACTTTTGAATTGTTTTTTCTATCTCTTCCCGCTTTTTTGCATCTATGGCTTCCATGGTTG
>CAZZMK010000323.1:0-8454 GCA_964655185.1 uncultured Nitrospirales bacterium
AATAATGATGAAATCAGTGCAATTAAATAAACTATGAATATATGTATAGAAAAAACTTTGTATACATAATTATTTTATTATTATACCCCTTCTCTTTAATTCATTCTGAAACTCCTGAGTGGGGGATTAGCATAACAGGCACAAGAAATGTAACGAGAGAACGGGTTGCAACCTTTGTCGAACTAACAAATCTAAAAACAGGCGTGTGCTTAAAAAAGGTATCCCTCCCAGGCAATGAGGTTCTAAGGATAATGGAGAATAATGAATCTCAAGAACAACGATACCTCATTGCTACACGAGATAGCAGTATAGATAACCCAAAAAATGCTGATGACGGTATATTCCTAACCAGTTTTACATCATCCCTTGATATTTCACAAATTAAATATCTCTCATTACCCTCAGGCAGGAGAATTGAAAAGGTAGAGTTCTTCTCTCACCCTCCAGATAAAAAACTAACCTATGTAGTGTTCCTATCAAAAAATACTGATAAGGAGAGCATAGGCTCAATATGTATTTTCGAGGATGTCAATGAGATTATAAACGATTCACCTTTGCAAATCCCTCTACCCTATTCACCCTACAAAGTAATGCCCATAAAAAATGAGGGATTGTGGATAATTATCCCTAAAGAGGCAAAAGAAGAAACTATCTGCGTTACTGACATATACCTGAAAACAAGCAGATTGATACCTATAGAAGGAATTGAGGGGAAGATTAACGAGATATTCCAATTAGATAAAGAACATCTTGGGATAATAGTCGGTCCAACATTAGAAGAAGAAACTGAACAAAGCAAAATCTATGCTATCAATTTGTGGAATTGGCAAATTGTCTCTGAACCCATCTCAGTTTGGGGAGTACCACCTGAAAAAGAGGATTGCGCAATAAAATCATCTTATGGAATCTGGGTCAGAACAGAATCCATCAGAGATGGTTTCGGATATGTATCACTCTTACAGTGGAATCCCGTTGAAGGTTTTTCCAAAAAATGGGAAACATTTGTAGTTGGAATAGAACAGAATTGGTCAATTTCACCCCATCCTAAACAATTCTCCGCGATAATTTGCACAAATAACAAAATCGATGTAGTCACAAACGAAGGACTAAATCGTTTTAGTCAAACATTAGATGAAGAAATAACCTATTCCACTTGGCTAAATGAGTCATCTCTAATAGCCTCTGGAGGAAAAGTCTACAAATTAGACTTACAATCAGGGAAATTAATACCAGCAATGATTACTCAATCTGGTTGGTTAGAAAAAATTCTACCTATTGAGTTTCCTATCAAATACAGCCCTAACATTGGTGAAGTAAAAAGAATTAATTTTTCAAGAGTTACTTTGACGAACTCTGATATTGGCAGGGATATCCGCACAGTAGTACTTTCCGAATCATCGCCGAACTATGAAGAGTGGAATGTTTCCTCAATATCCAAAGCGGATGATAACTTGCTATGGTATACAGAGAAGAGAGAGGAAAGTGCATTATTATATTTTGGTTTAATTCCCCACCCGACCTCGTTCTCACATACATACTGGCTCATTGCCTATAACTACCCCTCGGATGACTCCGCTACTATTCAAAATAAACAACATATCATCCAATTAAAGATTGCACGAAAAAAAACAACACCTGCAAAAATTCTTTGGGTCTTCGGTGAAGGTGATACTAACTTTAGGACATCAGATGACCCTCAACAACTAAAGTATCTGGCAGATATCCTTGCTATTGCACCTTTCTACTTCGTCCAGGATGCAGTTACAACACCTATAAAAGGTGAACTTGAAGATTACACTCTCGTAATAGCAGATGTCATCAGTTTTGCTCGGGGGCACATTTCCATAAAGCAAGCATCCGATTACATCAAAAACGGTGGCAATCTGTTAATAATAGGAGGATATTATCCAGACTCTTACTTGGAATTTCTTGAATACTGGCTACTCACGCTTGGCATCCAATTTGACCCACATACACCTACAGAAGGAAATTTGCCAATATCTTGTGAATTAAACTACATCTCAAAAAACTTTTCTTCTTTACAGATAAAAAATGGGGGGCTACTCAAAAAGCTTCCTAAGCCTACGGAGACAGAAAAACTCGAGGTTGCCAACCGATCTAATGAAGAAAATCAAATCTTTGCATTTATCTCTACAAATTACGGAAAAGGTAGATTAGGAATACTTGCTTCGAAATATCCTCTAACATCCACACAACTTAAGAACCCTACAAATCTTGAAATCGCTATCCATCTATTTAAATTCCTGAGCAGAGATATCGACATAAGCGAGGATACAGATGGAGATAATCTCCCAGATAAAATAGAAGATAGAAATGGTAACGGAATATTCGATATAGGAGAAACAAGTCCCATCAAATTAGATACCGACGGAGATATGATACCTGATGGCATAGAAGATGAAAATCTAAACGGTTTATGGGACGAAAATGAAACTGACCCCACATGCAATGACACTGATGGCGACGGTATTTGGGATGGCGCGGATGTTTCTCCAATACCCACAGTCAAAGAAGCGGTCATAACTCGGATTGAACCTATTACCTCCCCTGCAGAAGGAGGAACAATGGTATTAATTGAGGGAAGAAATTTCTCACCGGAAACTAAGTTTTACTTTGGCAGAAGACCTTCTCCCTTCGTAAAGATTCTATCACCTGAACGAGCATTAGTAGTTTCACCCGATTACCAATTTGACCAGGGCGGTTTAGTAGATGTTAAGGCGGTGAGCAAGAATCTACCCCAAAGTTCTTCCACAAAAAAATTTCAATACACACCTCGCACTGAAGTAAAGGTAAAGATTAAGAATCCCGAACCTACTACAACGGGAGGACAACAGGTAATAGTGGAACCCCCTTCAAGAGCGATAATAAATAAGGTATTGCTTCTCATAAGAGTTTCCGAGCAAGTAGTAAATCTAAATGGAACAGTTAGTGATAGCCGTTGGGGTATAGAGATAAAACCACTCAAAGACAAGTGGTACATTGTGTCAGTTGAAAGGAAGAAAACTGGACTCGTTTCTAATCGACTTATTATTGAAATAGTCCCACACATTGAGTCCTCCAATCCAAGCGTAGATCCTATTAAAATTGAAAGAATATGGGTACTCAACAGATATGGCGGAAGACTAAAAGTAAAGTTGGCAGAGTAAACCCGTTTACATCAAGCCTTCCCAGCGCATTATCTGCTGATTATCACGGTGGGGTAATCTTGCCAAGTATTACAGGTCTGGAAGCACCTGTTACCTGTGGGATATTAGCAGGTGTTCCACATATAGTCTCATTACCTAAGATTGCATAGGCAAGAGCCTCTCTACAAGAGTTTGGTATACCATACTGGTCACTTGTAAATACTGGCGTAGGTGCAAATCCTTTTGCTAACCATTTCAATAGCGTACGATTCTTTGCTCCGCCGCCACCCACAATCACATGGTCTATCTGATACCTTGGCTTAACAAACCGCTCATAAGAATCCAAAATTGTCCTCACAACTGCAGTTGTAACAGTAGCGACAAGGTCCTCGAAAGGATATTCCCTCCTCGCATTCAGAGCATCCCTTAGATATACATCCTCGCTAAAATCACTTCTATTTGCCGCTTTAGGTGGAACCTTTGAAAAGAAAGGATGGTCGAGCAAATATTCCAAAAATTCGTCTATAACTTTCCCGTGCCTCGCCGCTCTACCATCTCTATCCATACTTTCTTCACCTCGGGTAAGCAGTCTCACAGTAGCATCGATAATCATATTTGCGGGACCTGTATCAAAAGCCATTATATTCTCAAATTCAGGAGTTATCACCGCCATATTCGCAATGCCACCAATATTTAAGCAAAGGATATTTTTATTTGACCGTCTGAATAGAATCCAATCTGCATAAGGCATCAATGGAGCCCCTTGTCCACCTGCTGCCATATCCCTTGCACGGAAATCAGACACTACTGGCAAACCTGTCCGCTCTGCTATCACTGCAGGCTCACCAATCTGTAGTGTTCCTATTTTGCTAAATTGTGGCGGAGGTAAATGGACTAATGTATGACCATGTGAAGCGATGAAATCTACCTCTACATTCTGCTCTTTTGCAATCTTAATCATTTCAATTGCTGACTGAGCCAACAGTTCGCCCAACTGAAAATTCATCTGGCAAACATCCCGTGCAGTCTTGTGCTCAGACAACAACTCTAACTTAAAGTCCTCACGGAAAGGAAATGTATTAGAAGCAAGAAGCCTTATCGCCATCTCCGGTCCAGTCCCCTTTAGTCTGACGAGTACCGCATCAATACCGTCACAAGACGCACCAGAAACCAAACCAATTACAAACCTCGGTATTTTATTCCTCAAACTTTCTAAATCTAACATTGACAGTTCCTCAGTTCCATGTTTTTCAATTGTAAAATTGTTGACAACTTAATAATAATATATAAGTTTTTTTAATTTAGTTCAACTTTTTTAACTAAATTTCTATAATTTCTATTTTTTGACTATGATTTATTGTTCATTCTTAAAGGGTACTTCCCTATCATTTTTTGCGAAGTTTACCATAGCCTTATTGAACAAAACAGGGAACTCGTGGAAATCATTACACGCAGTAATTGCAAAACTTCGCCACCGTCAGATAGTTAATGACGATGAAAAAGAAATTTTCCGCTTGGCTAACTCATATGGAATTCAGGAAGATGAACTTTGGCTTGCTGAAAATCTAATAGAAAGGGTTCAGGCTGATGGCTGGCAAATCTCTTTTTACTCTTCAGATGAATATCCACAAGAATGGCTACAATATGGTGAAAAATCACCACCACTAATTTTTTTAAAAGGTAATATGAAGAAAAAACCATTTCTGTGGATTGCAATCGTGGGAACAATTCAACCCGATTCAACCACATCAAGTTTAGTAAAAAACACTGTAGAAATTTTGAGTAAGTTCGATTGTGGAATTGTAACTGGAGGAGCACCCGGAGTTGATACTATTTCAGCAGAAACTGCCATAACACAAAAAATCCCCGTCCGCATTATTCTACCGATGGGCAGTCTCCATTACGCCCCAATGAATATCATTTTGGAAGCGACAGAACAAGGATATTGTCAGATAATATCCCCTTGGACCCCAAATTCAAAATGGTGTAAGTCCCAAGCAGTTCGGAGAAACTTACTAATTGCTTACTCCGCCTCTACAGCATTTGTATTCAACCCTTCTCACGAGGGAGGAAGTTTTCGAGTTGCAAAAAATCTGTTCGCCCGAAATCTACCTGTGTTCGTCTACATGCCAGAAAAATATGCATGGTATCTCAGATATAGTAAGTATATATATCCAATCTCCACTGACCACCAGAATCTTAATACCGAAAGGATTGAAAAAGTTTTGGATGCTCTTTATCACAATTTAAGGCAAAATTCCAATTCACCACTTGAATTATTTTAATGTAACTACTCACAATATAAACCATAAAAATTTGAAATTAGAGTTTAGATATAATTATTCACTACAATACAAATATCCATTCTCAGAGTTTCAAAAAATATACAAATATTACAGAAAGGAATCAATAGTGGCTAAAATACATCCTACAGCGATAGTTAACCCTAAGGCGGAGTTAGGAGAGGATGTAGAGGTAAAGCCCTACGCAATTATTGAGTCAGATGTGATAATAGGCGAAGGCTCTATTATCGGTCCGTATTGCGTAATAGGAGCCGGAACCGTGATGGGAAAAAACAACATATGCTACAGCAGTGCACAAATAGGTATACCACCTCAAGACCTTAAACATTTAAGGCATAAGCATGGTAAAACAATCATTGGTGACAACAACACATTTAGGGAGTTTGTAACTGTAAGTTCCAGCACTGTATATACAGAGACTGAAGAGGAATTTCAAAAAGCAACACTAATAGGAGACAATTGCCTATTTATGGCTTGCACACATATAGCCCACGACTGCAAGGTGGGTAATTATGTGGTTATGGCAAATAATTCTGCCCTTGCTGGACATGTTGTAGTTGAAGATTATGCTACCATAGGTGGACTTAGTGGAGTGCACCAGTTTTGCACCGTAGGCCAACATTCATTTGTAGGTGGGATGTCCAGAGTTAGCAAGGATGTCTTACCGTACATGATAACCGAAGGCTATCCTGCTCAATGCTTTGGTCCCAATTATGTCGGGCTACAAAGAAGAGGGTTTTCAAATGAGGCAATTGCAAGAATAAAAGAAATGTATAAAATCATTTATCGTTCACAACTAAACTTACAACAAGCAGTCCAGGCAATTTTAGAAAGGATACCAGACTGCCCTGAGCGAACGGTAATACTCGATTTTATAAACAAATCTAAGAGAGGTATATCGAAAGGACCACTCACACCTGCAGATGCTGTAGTAAATCCTATTTCTGATGAACTGGTGTAACCAAAAATTTCAGGAGAACTGAAGTGGTTAAGAAGAAACTGCGGGCTGGTGTTATTGGCTTTGGGTATTTAGGCTATCATCATGCCCGAATATACAACGAACTCCAGGATGTCGATTTGGTAGGTATCGTTGACATATCTGAGGAACGAAGAATCAAAGCAGAATCAGAATTAAAAATACCAGCCTATTCGAAACTATCTGAATTAATTGAAAAAGGAATTGACATAGCATCAGTGGCAACACCCACCACTACTCATTCTGAAGTCTCCCTACCATTATTAGATGCAGGTATACATCTACTTGTGGAAAAGCCTATTGCAGATACTATTTCTAATGCCCGAAAAATTGTAGAAAAGGCAAAAGAGCGAAATTGCACATTGCAAGTAGGACATATTGAGCGGTTTAATGGAGCAGTAAGGCAATTGTTTAATCTGATTGAAAACCCCAGATTTATCGAATGCCATAGGTTAAGTCCATTTCCCAATAGAGGCACAGATGTAAGCGTAGTATTAGATTTAATGATTCACGACATAGATATCGTATTAAAATTAACGGGGAGTGAAGTAGTTCAAATGGATGCGGTAGGTGTCCCTGTTTTCTCCGAGTCAGAAGATATTGCAAATGTACGGCTAAGATTTGCCTCGGGATGTGTTGCAAACATTACTGCAAGCAGAGTATCTATGGATAGGCTACGGAAAATAAGAATCTTCTCAAATCGCGAATATGTCTCTACCGACTATACATCTCAAAACCTCTTACTATATACAAAAAAACAAGGTCCCATCCCTAACAATGGAAATGTTATGGATATGATTGATATCACACCGATAAATGTCTCTTCCGAGGAGCCATTACGAGCCGAAATAACTTCATTCGTCAATTGCGTAAGAAATGGAACTTCGCCAGAGGTAACAGGAGAAGATGCCCTTAAAGCACTTGAATTATGTTGGAAAATAATAGAACAAATACGGGCACAAAAGTGAAAACTATTTTTTGGGTAGTTGGGGACCCATCAGCAGATTTTCACTGTGCAAAGGTTATTAATGAACTTCGCACATTAGCACCGCACATAAACAATGTAGGTATCGGCGGAAAGCAAATGGCAAAAGCCGGTTTCAACTTACTATACGATTTAACTGTAGAAGGTATTATGGGATTTGTAGAGGTATTGAAGCATCTAAATAAGATAAAAAAACTTATCTCCCAAACCATACAGTGGATACAAGAATACAACCCGATTGGAATTGTACTTGTAGACTATCCAGGATTTAATTTGCACCTTGCATCGAAAATCCAAGATTTAGGTCCCCCTATTGTCTACTACATCAGCCCACAGGTCTGGGCATGGAAAAAGAATAGGGTAAAAAAGATAGCAGGGTTTGCAAAGAAAGTCCTCGTAATATTCCCATTCGAGGTGAAAATTTATAAAGATGTAGGGGCAGACTGTGAATATGTAGGACATCCTCTACTTGACAAAATACCAGCGATGAGAAAACCCTTAGCATATTCGCCTCCCTATAATATTGCCCTGCTCCCCGGTAGTAGGGTGCAAGAAATCAAGAGAATACTCCCGATTATGATAGCAACTGCTAAAGAACTCAAGAAAATATACCCCGATACACAATTTTTCTCTGCATCTGCAAATGAACAATGTTATAATATTATTAGAGAGGTGGCTGGGAGTTTTCCCTTAACCATATTCAAAGAAAACATTGAAGAAGTATTATCCATTGCTCACGCAGGGCTTGTAGCATCAGGTACCGCTACACTTGAATCTGCTTTGTTCGGGATGCCGTACCTGTTGGTATACAAAACTCATCCCCTTACCTATATTATTGCGCGGAATTTAGTTGACATTGAATATATAGGTATTGTTAATATAATTATGAATAAACAAGTTGTTCCTGAATATATTCAAAGAAATGCATACCCGCCATTAATACTCGAGGGGCTAAAGAAAATATTAGAAGATACTCAATACAGGGAAGTTATGTTAGAAAACTTTCAGAAACTAAGGGGCAAATTGGGTTCACCAGGCTCATTC
>CAZZMK010000324.1:0-7247 GCA_964655185.1 uncultured Nitrospirales bacterium
GACTTAACATTACTAATTGTTTTTGCTTTGATTTGCGTATCTTCTTTATCTGCAATATTTATCTTTCCATCATTATCGAGTTATTATTCAGGTATGGGTTCTCTTCCTCCTCAGGTCAAAATAATATTTACTTTTCGGCAAATAGTATGGCTAATTTCCTGGCTACCCGGATGGGAATTCCTGAACAGACATTTATTACTAAGAGCAAGCGAGAACATCTATACCAAAAAAGGATGGTTATTAGTACCGATAGCAGAGACATTGTATCATCTAATCAAACCTCTACCTGAGGCGATGGGTATGTTCATATTTTCTTTTATAGCCACAATATATACCGTAAAAAAGAAAAATAACATCCCTGCCTTCTTATGCCACTTGCTAATAGAGTTAGGACTAATAATTATCCTCATCTCCTTCTGAGTTCAAAATAAGATAAATCCACTCTTCATCTTCCTCAAACTTACAAAACTTCAATGAAGTACCATCCCCCAATACACATTTACCTGTAACGATGTCGTACTTCCAGCCATGCCTTGAACATGTAACAATATTACCCTCTAACTCGCCCAAATCCAGAGAAGCAAGTTGGTGCCTGCACATATATTCTATAATTTCAAAAGATAGGTCTGTTCTTCTAATAAGATAAGTTTTGCCCATTACTCTCTTAAATATTCTATTCCCAGGCTGAATCTCGCTTTTTTTAATAAGTTTCACCTTCATAAGAAATTCTGATGTCAGATTAATCCAACGGAATTTTAACATATGTCGTTTTGTTTCTTATACCAAATTAAGTTATTATTTATTAAACTTTATATAAAGGAAACTGCTATGTCAGAAAGAGAATACAAACATTTTTACCCGGAAATGCCAGTTGCAGAGGCAATGCAAGTTCACCCGAGAGTAGCAGAAGTTTTTGCTGCCTTTCACCTCGGTGGATGCGCACATTGTGGAATAAGTAGATTCGAGACTATTGAACAAGTCTGTATGGCTTACGGAATAGACATTAACGTATTACTGAATGTGCTCGAAGACTTAGTAGCGAAAGAGAAAGAAGAAAAAGAGCAATAGTTTGTTGTAGGTGATAAATTGTTGTATTTAGATAAAAGAGATAAGGTCAGAATATATCAGTAATTTCTATCCAAAATTTAATCCTTTTCATCATAATCAATAGTTTCCGCCCATTTATAAGGATAAAAAAAATGAGAAGAGGATTAGTATGTCTATTCGATTTTTTCTTTCTAATTTTCAGTCAAGTTAACCTCTTATACGCTGAGATAGATTTTACATTGGGAAAAACATACGAAGGAGAAAATCTAAAAGAAATTGCCTTTCCACTTGGCGGTTTTGGGGCAGGTCAAGTTTATATAAAGGGTAATGGAAAAATCAGTCCGTGGGAAATTGTGAATAATTTTAATTCAAATGCAAATGTATCAGATGCATTTTTTGCTTTATATACAAATGACAATTCAGGAAATACAACAGCAAAAATCCTTCAAATTGGACCTAACCTACCTGCTCCAGGGGTCGAAAATATCCAATTCAGAGGAGAATTTCCATTTGCGGAACTAAAGTTTCTTGACTTTCTACCTGACTTAGAGATAAAAATGGAGACATTCTCTCCATTTATCCCGTTAGATATACAAAATTCTTCTTTACCACTGGTATTTTTCAAATTTACATTAGAAAATAAAAGTAATAAGGTAATAAGCGGGACATTAGCGGGAAACATTCCTAATCTTATTGGTTGGGATGGGACATCAGAACTCATAAGTTCAGATATAGAATTACAAAATTCAAAAATTCACTGTCTAAGGTACTCTGAATTTGAAAGAAATAAAAATTCTGTAGCAATTTCGCCCGAGGCAGTGTTCATATCAATGGAAAATGATTACTCAGGTGAAGATAAGTTTGAGAAAAATCTCAGATTTTTCACTAATCAATTCGATTCAGCGCATCCTATTAGATATACAAAAAATGTAGATGTCTACTATAGTGAAGATATAAATGTGGATAAAAATTTGGAGGAGAATTGCATAGATATTTATTGGTTAGGTCCTTCAGAAAAACTTCTCTCAGATTCAAAAATTAATAAACTTAATGAAAAAATTCAAAATGGGGCATATGTGGTATTAAACGGAGGTAATAACTCAATTTTCCATTGGGTATATGCAGTTGAAAGCGCAAAGAAGAAAAAACAAACTTATGTTTTTGACGACTTCGAGAGTGGCACCTATAAAAATTGGACGATTTCCGGAGATGCTTTCGGCGAAAAACCCGCAGAAGGAAAATTTATTAATCAAACTGATATTTCGGGACAAAAGGGTAAATACTTCATAAACTCATATAACGGCGATGATAAAAAAACTGGCAAAGCAGTATCTAAAGAATTCTTTATCAAGCATAGTTTTTTGTCATTCAGAATAGGTGGTGGCAAAAAGCCCAATACTATTTATATAGCCTTGTATGTAAACGGTGAAAAGGTTATATCATCTACGGGAGATAACACTGAATCATTGAAAAAAGTAACTTGGAATATCTCTGAATACAGAGGTAAAAAGGGACACATTGAGATCGTCGATAATGATTCAGAAGGATGGGGGCATATCCTCATAGACGAAATAGTATTTACAGATGAACTACCTATTAATGAAAATAGCGTGAAAATTCTTAAAAGTTGGTTACCATTCAAAAATATAAACGGCAAGGTAGTAAATAAAAAAATATCCCTACCCGCTAAAAAGTTAAACGAAGACTTACCTGAATTTGCCTTGCAAATAGATAAGTTTTTTAATTTTTCCAAAGTTCTATACACAAAAAACTCCGCTATTATTCTCTCAGATGAAGAAGGTACTCCCTTGATAGTTTCAAAGAAAATTGGGAAAGGTGGGGTATTATGGTGCAATAGTGACCTTACCAAATGGGGAGAGGGTCTAAATAGGAAAGATGTTATCACTACTGTTGTAAGCATTCTAACTCAAAACAAGTATGCTTCACAAAGAGGATACAGTCGAGAGCACCCATTATGGGGAAATATATGCTTAGGTATTGTAAAATCTCCTGATAAGGTAATCACAACAGCGCAATGGAGAGATTTCTACAACTTCTGGAGAAAGTTTTCTACAGATGGATACCTACCCGAATCTGAATCTGAAACTTCAGCAGATAGATTCTTCACTTGGAATGCCTCACTTGGATATAAATTTACCTTAAATACTCGAGAAAAAGACTCCGTAACATTTATACTCGGCTGGTATTTCCCCAATAGAATGCGCCAAAGCCAATACTATTGGAAACTCAGGCCACTAAAATATGATTTTAGACTTGGTAATTACTACAATAATCTATTTAATAATGCTCTGGAAGTGGTGAAATATGGCATTGCAAAATATGACTACCTATACTCAACCACGCAAAAATTCCATAGGAGTTTCTATTCATCATCTCTTCCGCCGATAATACTTGAGGCTATCGGGGCGAATATTGCAAGTATACATTCACCAATTTATATCTTCCTCGAAGATGGCACCGTTGGTGGGTTTGAAGGAACAGACGGATGTTGCCCCCTGAACTGTACTCATGTGTATAACTACGCTCAGGCACTTCCATTTCTATTCCCACAGTTAGAACAAAGAATAAGATTCCAAGAGTTAACTATTCAGGTAGATAAGTCTGAATGGTACATACCTCACAGATTTATTGTTCCCGCTACTGAACCACAATTCAAAAATGAGATAGGCGGACCATACCATCATGCATTAGATGGGGAATTGGGGACTTTATTAAAACTTTACAGAGAATATCGTATTTCAGGTGATAAAAAGAATATAGAGCCACTAATACAACCTGCGGTAAAAGTTCTAAGACATATACTCAGATACCACGACCCTGAAGGTGAAGGAATAATCAGAGGCGAACAACCTAATACATATGACATCCACACTTACGGTTCTAATACTTTTATAGGTACACTATATCTTGCCATGCTAAAAGCAATGGAAAATTTGTTAATAGAATTCAACTATCCTGATACTAATCTAAAAGAAGAATGTAGAAGAAGATTTAACACAGGCAGAGAAAAATATATCGAGAAATGCTGGAATGGTGAATATTTTATAAATCTTTACGATGCGCCAAATGTTGAACAAGAAGTATATAATCAAATGAATTGTTACGGAGCAGGGTGCCACTCAGACCAATTATTAGGACAATGGTGGGCTCATATTTTAGACCTCGGGTATCTGTTCCCTAAAGATTATGTTGAGAAAACCATCGAGTCAATATACAAATATAACTGGAGGACAAACTTTTACGGTCATATTCAATCGCCGAGAAGATTTGCAGAAGATGATGAACCAGGTTTAATTGTATGTACCTGGCCCAAAGGTGGGCGACCTGATTCTCCTATATTATACTGCGATGAAATATGGACAGGGATGGAGTATGAGGTGGCCGGTTTAATGATAAGCGAGGGGAAGTGGGATAAAGCCCTTGAAATAGTAACAGGGGCAAGGTCGAGATATACTGGTTCGAGAAGAAATCCTTTTAGTGAGATAGAATGTGGCGGGCATTATGCCCGTGCTATGTCTTCTTACGCTATGTTAATTTTAGCCTCAGGATTTCAATACGACAATCGAATATTAAAAATTACTCCGCGTACACCATCTGGAGAAGGAAAGTTTTTCTTCTCTACTGGAAAAGGTTGGGGTATCTTTTCACTTGAAAAGCAAAAGAATAACCTAAGACTCAAAATAAATGTAGATTTCGGCGAACTGGACTTGGATAAGATATTACTTCCTCGGGAAATGAATTATGCAACAGTTTGCAAAATAAGCACATCCAAGTTCCAGTTACCAGAAAAATCATATCGAGTTAGCAAAACAAAAGACGAGAAATACAATGTTCCTCTTGTGTGTATTGAGTTTGCTTCCCCTATTATAATTGGAGAGGAAAACAACTATTTAGAAATAGAAGTGCATTAGAAAGAGTCATAGTTTCATAACCGACAAACTATTACTAAGCCCTCACATCAAGATTTTTACCCTGATATTCAGGAAGGGTTGCGCTCTGAATTAACTTAATTGCCATCTCTCCTTGCTGTTGCATTACATTACGCCTCATCAACAGCACCCTCATTTGGTACTCTGTCTGAATTTGGGCTGTTCTAATATTATTTAACGAGACTGCAGACACATCAGACATAAAATTCTCCTCTTCTGCAGACATTATACCATAAAATTTGTAATATGGTTAAAAAATAAAAAAATTACAAAATAAATATGGCATAACCCGAAGATGTCAAAATGAGGCAAATTGTAGGGGCTAATACCCAACTTAGGACAATGTCCCTAATGGTTTTATAATTCAGAGTATGAAAACCATGATGAATTCCTATTCCTATTACAGCACCAATAATTGTGTGCGTAGTGCTAACTGGAACTCCCACAATTGAAAAAATATAAACTGCTATTCCTGATGAAATAACAGACACGAAGGCAGAAAAACCATCAAGAAAAACAATTCCTTTTCCGATATTCATCATAACTCTTTTACTAAATAAAACTACCCCTATTCCGATTGAAACTCCTCCTAACAGTGCCAGCATAGTATAAGAAACATCCTCCCAAGCACCTGCAAACATTCCTACAGTGTTCGCAACATTATTGGCACCTAAAGCATACGCTCCTACCATTCCTGAAAATACAAGTCCCAACTTTATCATAACTTCTCTGTCTAATATCCCAATCTTAAGTCTTATAAACAATGCCGTTAACACTTTGTAAATAACCAATGACAATAAGCAAGCAATCAAAGGGGCTGTTATCCAACTTAATATAATTTTTTCTATCACTGCTAAATTAAAATTCTTCTGAGACAATGCTAAACCCAATAATCCACCTACCACGGATTGAGAAAGACTTATCGGTTGTCCGAGAAAAGTAAAAACAAGTCCTACACTTGCTACAACCAAGCCCACAAGTATTGATGTATCTATACTCTGCTCAGTCATAGACTTCAGAGTATCAATACCCTTACCACCTTGTAGAACAGCACCTAATAAAACAAAAAGAAAAGTTAGCAAAACTGCGGTACGATATTTAATAAATCGAGTAGCAACTGCAGTTCCGAAGACATTACCTGCATCGTTAGCCCCTAAAGTAGCACCCAAAAGAAATGCCGAGAGAAACATCAAAAATAATTTCATACTAAACCATCCTTTTCACAATTATAATCCGCATAAAGTCCCCCGCTTCTTCAGCATAATTTGTCACTAAACTAACTTCATTTATCAAATCTCGCAAAAGTATTTTTTGCAAAGGCTCCAATTGAGAACTAAAAATTTTTTCTATTGCTTTAGATTGGAACTTATCCACTTCGCTCTCGTAAGCATCTATTTCTCCTAAAAACTCAAGGGGTTCTTTGAAGTTTGAAAAGAGTAAATCTACCGAATTGAATGTTATCTCTGCGCATTTTTCTGTAATAATTGCTATTTGCTCCAACTCTTCTCGGATTAATGAAGGGATATAAATTTGCTGTTCTAAAACCATTTTTACTGACGATTGAATCTGATTTGGTATACGGTCTAATTTTTCAAGTAGTCCTAAAATGTCTCCTCGGGATTCTGGAAATAATAACCGAGAAAACAAGATATACTCTATGTCCCTCCTTATATCGTCAGCAGAACTTTCCGCCCGATGAACATCGTGCACCTTCTTCTTCCAATCTTCGCAATTCTTATTGTCCATACATCCGATTAAGACCTCTATACCTTCTTTCACACATTTCATGGCAGTTTCGCAATAATTATCTATTCTTTCTTTGATAATTTTTTGGGCTTTAAATAACATAATTTGCACCTCTTTTCACTCAAAATTTATTTTCCATTCAACTTCATTGACTCCTTCAGGGGAATAAAACTGAATGGTAATTACACCATTTTCTTGACTTACGATGCCGTTTGGTACACTTAAAATCGAAGATTTAATGCTTCTTTTATTCACATCATACAGGGTTACCTTATATTGGGTATTTTCGATAACCTTCATTTTGCCTTCTAATTCCTTAGAAGATGGATTATAAGAAAACTTAGTTACATCTAACATACCCATAGTATAGTGATGATTAGAAGATAAGAATATAGGCTCATCCTTGACCAAAGAAAGGTTAAACAAAGACACAGAAGCAGGAGGTATTGAGATGTTGAAAGAGTTCCGAACTATTCCAACAAATTTATCATTCCAGAAGTCATA
>CAZZMK010000325.1:0-4077 GCA_964655185.1 uncultured Nitrospirales bacterium
ATTAATCACGAGAATCATATTCAAGGCTGTTTTACCCGTAATAAAAGTTTTTATAGAAGACCACCCAAAGTTTAGAAAACGCTTTGAACAAATAGTAGGCACAGTGCAATTTATAGCCAAGAATGGTGAAGAGAAGGTAGGAGCATATATAAAATTTGATAATCTAAACTTCGAAACTGCAACTCAAATTCTTGATAATCCTGATATCACTTTCGAGTTTAAGTCTCTGCAAAGTTTGAATAACTTTTTTAAGGGTAAATTGGTTTTGCCCAAAATTAGAGGTATAAGAAATTTCGGCTTGCTATGGCGTGTATTAAGCGTACTGCTATATATGAAGATATTAATGCCTGATGCAAAACCGAAAACGCAACTCGATGCTAAAATGAAAGTCAAGATGACGCTATATATGGTATCCACCGCTCTAAGCCAACTCAACAAATCAGGTGACCCAGAAATGCTCAAATGGACAACAAAACAACCTGAGCGGATATATCAGTGGTCGGTGGACAATGAGGATATAGCATGTTGGTTAAAAGTTAAGGCAGGACAAACTAAAGCAGGTAGAGGTATGTATACGTTACGTAAGCCTTTTGTTCATATGAGATTTCCAAATGTAGAATCTGCTTTACCGGTATTATCTAATTCTGTAGACACTGTTCAGGCTATGGCACAGGGATTAGTAATAGTTGAAGGTTCACCCGAATATGCGGGGAAATTAGGTGATTTTATGCTAAAGATAGCAGAACTGATGGCATAAAAAGCCTTACCATCATCTGGTAGTGAGGGGAGTTAGGAGTTAGATATAAAAAGCGTAGTATAATCTAGCCAAAATTTATAAACATACATCAATTTAGAAATTATCAGAATGGAGAAAAAAATATCGTTAAAATTATCACTTACACCCGGGATATTACTTATTATCTTACTAATAATAAATGTTTGGACATTTGGAGACGAAGCCACCTCGGGTCCATGCCAAGTAGCCCTCCTCATATCTTCAATTGTTGCAGGGATAATTGGACATAAAAAACTTGGGCTGTCGTATAGGGAAATAGAGAAGAAAGCGATACATTCAATAGTACTTGCGATGGAAGCAATTATAATTTTGTTAATCGTAGGAGCGACAATTGCTTTATGGATACAGGCTGGTATTGTTCCGACCATAATATACTACGGTATCAAGACGTTATCGCCCAAGTCGTTTTTGGTAATTTCGTGTATAGTGTGTTCTATAGTTTCACTTGCAATAGGTAGCAGTTGGTCGACTATGGGAACCATTGGTGTGGCACTAATAGGAATAGGCAAGGCACTCGGTTACTCTGAGGCACTGGTAGCAGGTGCAATAATTTCAGGAGCATATCTTGGCGATAAAATGTCTCCCCTTTCGGATACAACCAACTTGGCTCCAGCAGTTAGCGGTGTTAATTTATTTAGCCATGTCAGAAATATGTTAAACACAACTGTACCTGCGTATGTATTAACACTTATAATATTTTTCGTATGGGGGTTATTATCTACAAAAAATACCACTGAGTTGACTGAGACTGCCACTATAATGAAAGGATTAGAGGCTAACTTCAAAATACACTGGGGATTTTTTCTTGTGCCCTTGTTTATCATTTACCTTGCAATAAGAAGAACTCCCCCTATCCCTTCACTTACAGTAGCGTGCATATTAGGAGGAGTTTTAACCTTCTTATTTCAAAATACAGAGTTGCTGGGAACGAATTTTCAAAGTATAAATTCGATTGGGCACCTATTGATAAAATCTTATGAAAAAACAATTCATGTCGCATATTATGGCTATCAATTGCAAAGTGGCATCCCAGTATTAGACGACCTACTTTCCACTGGGGGGATGGTTAAAATGTTTTCCACTATATCACTTATAATAATGGCTATGCTTTTTGGGGGAGTTATGGAGGCAACCGGAATGCTTGGCAGAATTGCAGAAGGTATATTGAGTATCGTGAAGACTCCGGGTGGACTTATGTCCTCAACAGTAGTGACTTGCATTTTGTTTAATATACTTACTGCGGAACAATACCTATCAATAGTAATTTCAGGTAGAATGTTTAGAAATTCATACAAACAAAAAAGGTTAAATCTTCTTAACTTATCAAGGACTTTAGAAGATGGTGCAACTGTGACATCAGTACTTGTGCCGTGGAACACTTGTGGTGCTTTTGCAAGTTCAGTACTTGGCGTACCTACTTTTCATTACATTCCTTATTGCTTTTTTAACTTACTAACTCCCGTAATCTCAATCTTAATGTCTAAATTAAATTATAATATCTTAACTGAGGATGAAGATCCTCAAGAAATAATAATTGAAGATAGTAAAAGTGAGTAATTTGTTTTATGGAAGATTTGAAAGGAATCTATAAACCTATCGAAAAACATATAAAGAAAATAGAAGAAAATGTACATAAAATTTGGGAAGATGTATTAAGTTTAGTAAATATGGAGCATACTCTCGCCCCAAAAGCAAAAGGGAAGTTGATAAGACCTGCAATATGCTTGCTAAGTGCAGGAGCAATAGGAGAGAAGAAATTAGACAAATACATATCTATGGCTACAGCCTTTGAAATTCTTCATCTTGCTTCACTTACCCACGATGATGTGGTAGATGATGCTAATTTAAGAAGAGGTGGAATAACGCTGAACTATCTTTGGAGTAACCACGCTGCAGTACTTGGAGGTGATTATCTTGTTGCTCGAGCACTTGAAATTTTTAGGGGATACAAAAATCTTGACCTTTTGAAAATAATTCTTAAATCCATAAGAGAAATGGCTGAAGGAGAACTTAAATTCTTCAACAAAAAAATAGAAGAATACTCAGTAGAAGACTGCTTAGAACTCTCACTGAGAAAAACAGGTATGCTTTTTGTATGCTCAGCTATAGGACCGACCTATATAGGGAATACACAATATAGGAAAATACTTTACGAATATGGCAAAAATGTAGGTATCGCATTCCAAATTATGGACGACCTTTTAGATTTCACACAAAATCCTAAAGAATTGGGAAAACCAAGTCTTAGCGACATAACCGAAAACAAAATAACCTTACCTATTCTATTTTTATGGAAGCAATCTGATGAATATGAAAAGAAAACACTCGAAAGTAAAATAGGCAAGAAATTAACTAACAAAGGTAGAAAAGAGATTTATAGACTTTTCAAAAAATATGAGATACAAAAGCAAATAATGGATTTTGCTAAACAACTGAAAGATAAAGCCATAAGTGCTATAAAAAATATAGAAGATTCAAAATTTAAAAATTCACTCATTGCATTAGCAGAATTTGTAATAAAAAGAAAAAATTAATTAAATTTAAAATGGTACATTTCCGTATATGAATAAAGAGGATATAAGAAATTTACCAGACATCGAACTAATTAGAAGATATAAAAAAGGTAATGAAGAATGCTTAACGGAATTGATAAATAGGTATTATGGAATGATTTGCAACTTAATCTACAAGAATACAAGAGACAAAGAATTAGCAAAGGATTTAACACAAGAAATACTTTTAAAAATATATGGGAACTTAAAAAACTATAAAGAGGGAGGTAGTCTTATTTCGTGGCTGTACTCCATAACAAGAAATCATATAATAGACTACATGAGAAAGAATAAACTTAGAAATCAGTTCGAAATTCGTGGGATTATTAATGAAACAATTGGAGGGAAAAGCCATCCCCAACACGAGAATAAAGAACTATCCAATTATATATATCAGGGAATCGAAGGATTACCTGATGAGCAAAAAGAGGTATTCATACTTTTTTACTTTCATAAATTGTCTGTAGAAGAAATAGCAGTGCGGTTAGGGGTCCCAAAGGGAACTATTACTAGTAGGCTTTTTTTAGCAAGAAAAAAATTGATGACTTTTCTAAAAAATCACGGTATAACGCCTGAGTATTTGGCTAACAATTAGAACTACAGGAGCGAACAATGAAAAACACGCAAAATATTCAAAAATTTGACGGCGAGAAAGTAGAATGCAAATTTTTACCGCATATATCTGAAGAATTAGATTTATATAACGGTGAATTAGAAGAAGAGTATTTA
>CAZZMK010000326.1:0-4504 GCA_964655185.1 uncultured Nitrospirales bacterium
TTTTTGCCGAGAGGAGTCAAGAGGAAATGAAACATTACTATAGTATGTTTGGGATGACCTTGGTTATCTTTTGTCTTATCTCTTTGATAATGTTTGTTTTTGGATGTTCTACTCATGCGGAGGAGGTCTCGTTAATGAAACCAATAAAAAATTCAGGAGGAAATTATACGGTAGCGTGTTTTTATTTTCCGAATTACCATATAGACGCTCGAAACGAAAAAGTACATGGAAAAGGTTGGACCGAGTGGGAACTGGTTAAGAATGCTAAACCACGATTTGATGGGCATAAACAACCTAAAGTTCCCTTGTGGGGCTATGTAGATGAAGCGGACCCTGAAGTTATGGCAATGAAAGTAGAGACTGCCCAAAAGTATGGGATAGATGTTTTTATATTTGATTGGTATTGGTATAACGATGGTCCTTTTTTACAACGTTGTTTAGATGAAGGATATTTAAATGCTCCAAATCATAGCAAAGTTAGGTTTGCTATTATGTGGGCAAATCATACATGGTTAAATATTCATCCCTGTGCACTTAAAGACGTTCAATCTCCGCCGGTGCTTTATCCAGGAGAGGTCACTCTTGAAACTTTTGAGAAGATAACCGATTATGTCATTGATAGATACTTTTCTGACCCCGCCTATTGGACTATAAAAGGAAAGCCATTTTTCTCTATTTACGAAATACACACATTTGTGGATGGTTTAGGTGGGTTAGATTTAGCAAAAAGTGCTCTGGATTCTTTCCAGAGTAAGGCTATGAAACGAGGTTTCCCTGGTGTTCATATAAATGTGGTCAATATTGAATCTCGGATGCCGAAATGTGTTCGGGGAAAGATGACGCCAGCGGAATTGATAAAGTACCTTGGTATAGATAGTGTAACTTCGTATGCTTGGGTGCTTGATACTCCACTGAATTCTTTCCCTACAGTTAATTATTCAGATATTGCTGAGAAGGTCTCTCAAGTCTGGAAGGAGCGGATAGAAACTTTTGGTGTGCCTTATTATCCTAATGTTTCTATGGGCTGGGATTCATCTCCTCGGTGTAGGCAAGAAGACCCATTCGAGCCAAAAGGATATCCATTTACACCTGTGATTGCGAATAATACACCGGAGGAGTTTAAGAAAGCGTTAGATAAATGTAAAAAGTTTCTTGAACAGCATCCGGAATGTGAATTTACTCTAACACTCAACGCTTGGAATGAGTGGACTGAAGGCAGTTATTTAGAGCCAGATACGGAGTATCAGTATGGTTACCTAGAGGCTATTAAAGAAGTATTTAGCGAATAATTAGCATAGTACTATGGAAGAACCTATCAAACTTGATGTAAGTGAGATATTTTATAGTATACAGGGAGAGTCTACTTGGGCAGGTGTTCCGACTGTGTTTATAAGGCTTGCAGGATGTAATCTTAACTGTGCCTGGTGTGATACAACCTATGCCCAAAAGCCTAATGGTAATTACTACACTATAGAGGAACTCCAAAATATAGTTTCTAATTATGGGGTAAAGGTAGTTGAAGTAACTGGTGGCGAGCCTATGCTCCAACCAGGAACACCTGTTTTAATGAAGGTTCTGCTTGAAAATGGTTACAGAGTATTACTCGAGACAAATGGCTCTGTTTCTTTGAAAAATACGCCTCCGGGTGTTGTCAAGATAATGGATATAAAATGCCCCAGCAGTGGGATGGAAGATAGGATATTATGGGAAAATCTGAAATATTTGAATCCATTTAATGATGAAATTAAGTTTGTGATTGCAGATAAAACTGATTACGATTATGCAGTTGCTATTATTCAAGAGAAAGATTTACACAAATATTGCAGGGCTATTTTGTTCTCACCTATACTGGATAGACTACCTCCAGGTAAGTTGGCTCATTGGATTCTTAATGACAAGTTAAATGTGAGGTTGCAGTTACAACTGCATAAAGTTATCTGGGGAAATAATGTTAGGGGCGTTTAAGGAGATTTGGAATATGAAAAACCTAATTTCTTTCAGAGTATGTTGTGCTGTATCTGTGTTTATATTATGTAGTTTTTCTTTTTCTGAATCAATTGAATCTAAAAAAGATTCACCGCCACTCAAACTTCTATGGAAGTTAGGGGAGATAGATGGGAAATGCCTTGAATTTCATCTTGCTCCAACAGACTATGAGAAATACAAAGAAGACCCATTATACATAGTAGATTATTCTAAACCTGAAGAGGACTGGGTCTATATTCATCCTGGACCAAAAGACGAATGGGCAACATCATTAGTTCATCCTTTTACAATTCTTTTCTATCTTGAGCAGGTAAATCCAATTGGTGAGGGAAAATTAATTATTTCTTTATTGGAACTAAGTAAGAATTTTCCCCCTTATGCTACAGTTTACATAAATGCGACTGCGTTTCCTCTCAGAGTTTCACCTGGCAACGGCACTGATGAATTCTTGTCTACATTTGATGGTATCTCGACTTCCCAAAGAAAAATTGAGATAACATTTCCCTCAGCAATCCTAAAACCCGGTGAGAATGTAGTTCAGATTACAATTACAAGTGGCGGATGGATGATATACGATGGCATTGAGTTCTGGACACCTGATAAGTTTACCCTTGCACCAATCGAGAAAAGTATATTGCAAATAGGCGAGCCTAAACCTCTCCCACTGGTGGAAGAAGAAAATTCAGAGTTAATGCGAACTATTCTAATTCCGGTAAGATGTTATGGTGAGCCTGTGGAAGGCAAATTATCTATTACGGAAAATCAGCCTGTAGATGTTTCTATTAATCCAGGGTGGAATAGGATTTTATATAAAGTAAAAGAAGTATCTCAGGATAAATTTTCATCAATTGAGATTAAGAAAGGAGACAAAGTCCTTGCTACCCGTGATTTTGTTATATCACCGGCTAAAGAAATTAGCATTTACTTAGTCCCTCATTCTCATAACGATATAGGCTATACGCATATACAAACTGAGGTTGAGAAAATTCAGCATCAGAATATTAAAAGGGCAATGGAGTTAATAGAGACAACAAGAGATTATCCTGAGGAAGCAAGATTTTGCTGGTCTGCAGAAGTTCTTTGGGCTTTTAAGTCATTCTGGAATGAAGCAGATGAAGACACAAAGCGAAAAATTGTGGAGTTTGTTAAGTCTTCCCGATTTGAGTTGCCCGCTCTATTTACAAATCAGTTGACTGGATTATGCAATGGCGAAGAATTGTTTCATCTGTTAGATGAGGCTTATAGACTTTCACGGGAGATAGGAACAACAATAGATACCGCACTAATTACCGATGTGCCGGGGTATACTTGGGGTTTAGTGCCTGTTCTTGCCCAATATGGAATTAAGTATTTCTATTGTGCACCAAATTTAGATTGGCGAGTTGGTAATATTCGGGAAGAGTTAGGCGATAAGCCTTTTTATTGGGTATCTCAGTGTGGAAACTATCGTATTCTCACATGGGTAGGATTTGCAGGGTATAGTTGGTTCTTTGGCGGATTAGAACACTTTAATGATAGGTTGATTGACTATCTATCTTCGCTGGTTGAAAGGGATTATCAATACGATATTGCTATTTCGAGATATTGTATCAGAAGTGATAATGGCCCTCCTGATGACAAACTTTCTGATTTTGTTGTTGAGTGGAATAGGAGTCATAAAACACCAAAACTTATAATAAGCACGGCGAGCAAAGCTCTACAGCATTTCGAGGATAAGTATGGTAAAGAATTGCCAGCGTTATCCGGGGAGATAACTCCATACTGGGAGGATGGCTCAGCCTCCTCAGCCAGAGAAACTGCACTTAATAGGAATACAGTGCAAAAACTTATGATGGCAGAGACACTATGGAGTATATATCTCCCTGATAAATATCCATCTCAAAGATTTTTAGAAGCGTGGGAGAATGCTATTTTGTATGATGAACATACCTGGGGTGCTCATAATAGTATCTCCGAGCCCGATAGCCCATTTGTGAAACAGCAGTGGGAGATAAAACAATCATTTGCAGTTAATGCATTCAAAATTACAGGTGAATTAATAAATGAGTTTGCAAATAATATTGTTGCTGAAAAACCAGAAATTGTTAGTAAAGTATTAGTTTTTAATCCATTACCTGTGCCTAATAGGGGTATAGTAACGATTCCCGCAAACTGGAAATTGAAAGGAGACCGAGTACTTAATGGGTCTGTGGCAGTTCCATCTCAGAGATTGAATAGTGGGGAACTTGTATTTCTGGCTAAAGATGTGCCTCCTTGGGGCTATGCGGTGTTTTATTTTGAAGATGGTACACCCGCCTCACCTAAACAACCTGTGATTGTTTCTGGTAATTATGAATTGGAAAATGAATTTATAAAGGTTAAGATTAACTCAAGTAATGGAACTATAGATTCACTTACTCTTAAGGAAATAAACAAAGAATTTATGGGTAGTGAGACAATTTATAAGACGAATGAATATCTCTATACTGAAGGTAGAAACCCTGCTGAGATTAAAAAGGCTCAGGAGTTTAAAGTCTCT
>CAZZMK010000327.1:0-13781 GCA_964655185.1 uncultured Nitrospirales bacterium
TTGAAGGTGAAGGTGTTGTCGAAGGTGAAGGCATAACTGAGGGACTCATCGAGGGAGATGGCTCTGCTGAAGGTATCTTTGAAGGCTCCCCCGAAGGTATCGTTGAAGGTGAAGGCGTCGTTGAAGGCGAAGGTATAACTGAGGGACTCATCGAAGGTGAAGGCTCTACTGAAGGTATAGTTGAAGGCTCCCCCGAAGGTGAAGGTGTTGTCGAAGGTGAAGGCATAACTGAGGGACTCATCGAAGGTGAAGGCTCTGCTGAAGGTATCTTTGAAGGCTCCCCCGAAGGCGAAGGTATCGTCGAAGGTGAAGGCGTCGTTGAAGGTGAAGGTATAACTGAGGGAGTCATCGAAGGCGAAGGCTCTGCTGAAGGTATAGTTGAAGGCTCCCCCGAAGGTGAAGGTATCGTCGAAGGTGAAGGTGTTGTCGAAGGTGAAGGCATAACTGAGGGACTCATCGAAGGTGAAGGTGTAGTTGAAGGTGAAGGTATAACTGAGGGAACCGTTGAAGGCTCTCCAGTAGAAGGCTCTGTTGAAGGATTACCGGAGGGTGAAGGCTCAGAAGAGGGTGAACCAATACCTACATATCATTCCGCCGACATAAACAGGGACTTTGCAATAAACCTAAGCGAACTACTTAGGGTAATTCAATTCTTCAATTTATACGGCTATTACTGCGCAGATAAACCTGAATACACTGAAGATGGCTATCTACCTGGAATAGGCACTAACCATTCCTGCAGACCACACGCAAGCGATACTGACCGCGATTGGACAATTAGCCTATCTGAACTTCTCAGACTCATCCAATTTTTCAACTCAGGCGGATACTATCCTTGCCCTGACCAGGGCACCGAAGACGGTTATTGCCCCGGAAGACAGTGATTTATAACTTCTGCACAAAGAAAAACTTATCTCCTCTATAAAAACATTTATTCCATTCAGGTTAAGGTTGCAAAATATGAAGTAGTAGTTGAGTTAACAGCAACACACATCAGGTAGATAGCGTATTGATTGACACCAATTTATAGTTTATTAATTTACAGATTACAAGTATACTCTTATTATATAACCAATGCGATATAGAGAAGACATCTCGTACATAATTATGGGAAAACAATTTATAAGTAAAATCTTACTCGCACAAATTGTAGAAAATTGAAAATAATGACATTGCATTTGCTACTGCTTCGTTAACTGGTGCTTTGGTTGGGTAGCGAATAAACTCACAGTGTCCATCAAGATATAGGACATTGCAACCGCCTGGTATATGATTAAAAAGTACAGAGTCACTTCCTATGCCTAACTGGTCTAACATAACGAATATTTCACTTTGAGCCTTCGCAGAGGCAGATGGATTGTTAATATCTGTTATGAGAAATCTCTCAATTCCTTCCCTTAGCCGATATATAGTATTGCCTCCACCATTGCCTTCACCAACCAAATAAGGTCCACTAACATCATTATCTACAGCCTCTGCGACTATTGTAGGGTCGACAGAACCAGGACTTATCAATCCGTTAATGAAACCAGGCTTAAATGCTAACTGAATTATTAATAGGGGTAACTGCTTAGGCATTATAGTGTTTGCATTAAGACTTGACACATTTCCTCCCAGTATCTGAATCATAAACTGCAAGCCAGGTATACTTCCTAAATTTGCGAAATGGTCAGGAGAATCACCTAACCTATCGCAAACCCATCCAAAATAAGCATAACTTGCATCAATAACACTAACACCATCATCACACTCAAGATAATGGCTTATATGGTAATTGTTTAGAGA
Source organism: uncultured Nitrospirales bacterium (assembly GCA_964655185.1). GTDB lineage: Bacteria > Hydrogenedentota > Hydrogenedentia > Hydrogenedentales > Hydrogenedentaceae > Hydrogenedens. Next base: position 1,786 of record CAZZMK010000327.1, read on the forward strand.
AATGCCTAACTGGGGATAATCACGACCCTTAAGAGTATTAAGATTTTCCTGAGCATCTGAAGGACAGATTATTATAGCAGGGTCGGTAAGATATTCCGGGTATATAGCCTTTACACGAGGTCCACTCGCGACATAGGATTGCCAGGTTAAGTCTGTTTCTCTTTGAGCCACCTCTATTTGAAGAGGCGGATATTTCCCTCCCGGGGATTCATTCGCATACATCTTGAATATTAATCCCCACTGCTTCAGATTATTCTGACAACTCGACCGTCTCGCAGATTCTCTCGCCCGAGCAAGCGCAGGCAATAGAATTGCCGCTAAAATACCTATAATTGCCACGACCACTAACAATTCTATTAGTGTAAATCCCTTCTTCATAAACATCTATCCTTCGATAACATCCTATGAGCAAATTAACAAACTAATATTATGATTTATTTCACAATTAAGAAATATTCCCCTGCGTTTTCTTTTCTGCTTTTAAACTCAACCTAATTTCAATTGTTTCAAATCATCTTATTTCGGGGAACAATTTAAATTATCAAGGGTTTAATTAAATGAATATATCTATCTGTAGAAATACTTAATAGGGTTTTATAATCGATTGCTTCACAGGAGGAGAGTTGCTATGAGCAAAAATACACTCTTAAAAATTGTAAATCCTATATTGGGAGTGCTTTTTCTAAATCAGGCACTTACAGGATTCTTCCATCATTCCCTGTCTCACAAATCTTTTGAATTGCTTCACGAGGGTGGAGCAATTGCACTCTTAACACTGACACTCGCCCACATCTATCTAAACTGGGGGTGGGTAAAATCTAACTTTTTATCCAGGAGTTGATTTCCCAAAAATAAGCCCTACATCTTTGCCTCTTATCCAGAACTTTTGCAATTATATTAGATATCAGCAATATTTATGCGGTTATCCAATTAAGTTTAACTTATCCTAAGAGGAAATTAAAATGAGCAAACCTTCTTTCTTACTTGGTAGTATAGCCCCGACATTCACAGTCTTCAAGGAAAATGGCGAACTCGATTTAGAAGGACAGGAAAGGCTTTTAGATTATATGTTGGAGAAAGGCGGAATCTCTGCATTTTTCGTAAGGTCCGGGATGGGACAAATGTATACATTCACTTACGAGGAGGTAAAGAAACTCGCCGAACTTGCCTGTAAAAAAATAAAAGGACATTCAGCAGTGCTTGTAGGATGTAGTGGAATATGGGATAGAAACTTCGAGAAGAAACCACCCCGCGAAAAATATACGAAGGAAAGCATAGAACTTAGCAGGTACGCTGAGGAAATAGGAGCCGATGGCGTTGTCCTCACCATCCCCGAAGCAATCGACCCTACAGAAGGAGAATCAATTGCGGATGTAATTGTAAGGTATTTCGAGGAGGTCTGCTCTAAGGTAAACCTACCCGTTCTATTCTATCAACCGCCCACAACAATTAAAGAATATTGCCTCACCCCTGAAATAATAAAGAGATTAGCCAAAATAAATAACCTGGTAGGTGGCAAAGTATCAACCGCAGATGGAGGCTATTTCTTCGACCTCGCTTATGCAGTTAAGACAGAGAATTTCTCGCTCATAGTCGGTAATGAAACTATTTTTTATGCTGGGGTCTTGCTTGGATGCAGGGCTTGTATAGGTCAGGGGGCTACAATGAATCCGAAAATAATTAACGCGGTCCTAACTAACTATCTAAATGGTGATATTGAAGGTGCATTATCCGCCCAAAACGATGTGAACACTTTAGTTCGAGAGTGCAAAAACGCCGTAGAATTCTTCAAGAGATACATTTCAGAGAAAGGCTACACAGTTAGTCCATACCCCCGAAGGATGGAAAACAATCCCTACATCGACCAAAAAATGAGCCTCACCCAAGAAGAATATGAAAGATTCAAAGAAATTTACGAGTCCATAATTGCTAAATATTAATAGGCAGTTAACTCTCTATTTAAGTTCTATAATCCAGAATTAGGTCTTTTCTTTCATTATATCCTAAACAGAAATTTTTAATAGGACACTCTTCACATCTTGGATTGTTGTGGTTATAACAGAAATTCGTTCCAATATGGATTAACCCGTCATCCAGGTCTCCAATACCATACTCCGTATCTAACAATAGAATATTCGGCACTTGCTGAATTTCAATACTCGAGGGTCTTCTTTTTCTCACCTTCAAATATTCGACACAAACCTTAACGTAAGCATCCATTATTTTTTTCGATAAAGACAAAATACTTGACTTCTTCCCTCTAATATTCGTTACCCGAATATAATTTTCTCCACCTTTACCTTTCCCTCTTTGAATAACTTCCCACTTTTCATAGTCATCTAACTCAGCACAGTTAAGTAGAAACCCGGTTCTAAACAAAACCCGTCCTGCATTACTATCAAAAGGCAACTCATAAGAGAGCGGACCAAACGCACTATCTTTTCTCCTTGCTATCCCAAAGGTATGAATATATAACTTTGCAAACAAATGACCCGCTTTATCTCCAATGGCTTTACCCAAACCATACCTTTCATTATCCTTTACCTGTTGGCTCATTATTTCTGCAGAGTCCCAAGATTCTATGTATTCCACCAATGGCTCTACTGCGTTTTCTCCTCTCTTTGTAATATCTTTCTCTAAAAGATAGGGAACGCATAAAGGTACACCCCATCTGTAAACCGCATATCCTAAGACCTGATTTGTTCTGTCGGTAAATAAATTATATTTATTTGGATTTGTCTTATTTTCTTTTGCCCAAATTTTTGACCTAATTTCTTTTATCCCTTTGTGTTTTACTAATATTTCATCAACTGAAATACCTAATTCTTTAAAAAAATCTAATGGCTTGTGAAAAATTCTAACTTCTTTTTCATATAATGAATTTACAACATTTTTAAGAAGTAGTCTAACACCTTCAAGGTCTGGACCCTGGTCTAATACCGCACTGACAAGCAAATATCTGCAAAGAATTTCTCTTCTCGTCCATAGACCATCGTTTGCATCAAGTTCATCTTTCTTTAGACAACCCTGTGGGTCAAAATAATGTTTAAATGGGAAAACTTCCTGCAGTAGAGGAACAGAGTGTTCATCTTACCTATTTTTGCAATCTCAAGTAATAACCTCTTACTTCTGATAAACTTTTCTTCAGCACTCACTTTTACACTTCCTAATCAAAAAGGGTTAACAATGTTGCACCATCAGAATCTTTACTTATATCTTTAATTCTATATGTATCCTCCTGAAGCCTTTTTAGAGCGAATTCATAATATTCTTTTACGATTTCAAACCCGATATACTTTCTCTTCATCATTTTACTAACAACCGCAACCTGTCCCGAACCCAAAAATGGATCTAATACAATATCTCCCTCTTCACTGGAATACTGCAATATTTTTACTATCAGTTCTGCTGGCAATTTTGTAGGAGTTTTCTTATCACCTGTCCAATATTCCCTCTTGATTATCCATACGTCTTCTTTATCTTTATAATGTAAGCTCCCACCATCTTCGTCGTATTCATTTTTACCATATCTCGAATAAGGAAAAAACTTCCTCTTCTCATCATTTTTGCAAACATAAAGACAATGATAATGCGATGTAACAAACCTCCTTTTCGTTACCACTCCAAACTGATACTTCCATATAATATGATTTACTGTAATAAAACCTAATTCATCGAGTGCTAATAAGATATCCTTCAGATTATTCCACCCTGAAAAAACATACATACTTCCAGAATCTTTAAGGACCCTATATACCTCTTTCATCCATCTTACCGTAAACTCGTAATATTTCTCTTTTGGGATTTCATTATAGCCCTCTAATACCCGCGTCTGAGTTCTATGATAATTTGTTCTCTTTGCCTTAAAATCTATAGCAAATGGAGGGTCTGTAATAACAAGGTCTATTGTATTTGCAGGGATAAGTTTCATCCCCTCTATGCAATCCATATTGTAAATTTTATTGAATTCTATATGTTTCATATTTCCATTCCCATAGCCACCTAACTACAACACATTGTTTATATAGAAGTAGCCTACTCTTGTTTTGCTATGCAGATACTGGATAGAAAAGTACGAGAATTTCTCGTTCTAAACTACCCAACCATTCATAATACCGACTCTTAAACTTATCTTGTTAATTATATCCCAAATTTGAGTTGCCCAAAATATTTTTTCTATCGCTAACACTTCAGGCTTTTCTCAAAAGTGTATCTTTTGCACTTGGGCTTTAAGCGTCCTGGTATTACTCAATACTTATTTCCTCCAACTAAAAAACATCATCAGAAATACAGATACATTAATTCATATACTTTCTCATAACTAAAAATCCTAAAATAGAGTATTGTATAATTTACTCAAAATCATTACCGAGAAGGGACATTTACATGGAGACGAGGAGAGCATTCAACATCGAAATTTCACCCAAAACTGTAAAGAAGGCTGAAAAACTTAAGAGAAAATTTGCAAAAAAATTCGGCTACACGGGAAAGGAGGTTTATCCGCTTATTTCAAAACCTAACCCATATCTCAAGGATTTCATAAATTTGCATGATGTTTTTTCCGAGTCGACAGGCACTCCCTTAGACCCTGAGAAGGGGATGGTAATAGGTACCATCCGTATGGGCTATGGCCACTATAGAATAGGGATGGCAATAGCATCTGCAGTAAACTATGCAGGTTACATTCCATACTGGTTCGACCTTTTAAATTTCGATAGTGCGGGTGCACGGATGATTAAATATCTTGATTACTGGTATTCACTTGGCTCTCGCATTTCACAAAAGTCGAAACTATTCAACAAACTATTCTGGGACCCACTAATGGGAAAGTGGTACAAAGCATTTGAAAAAAACTATCCCGCAATAGTAGCAAGTGAAATTATGTCGGACGTATATCGCCAATTAGACCCTAAGATCCCTGTTCTCGCAACACATCCTTTCAATTCACACGGAGCGGTTTATGCAGGGCACAAAAATGTGCTCAATCTAATCCCTGATAACTGCCCTCTCGGATTTCACCTATCGCCAGGTGCTCTACAAATAGTTCAAGGACCTTCCGAGTACTTCGGTTTCAGAACACTCCGTGGTATGACTAAGGCTGGCATAGGTGTAGGTATCCCTAAGGATGAGATTATAGCGGTAGGACATTACGTTGACCACGAATTACTTGTAAACCTCGAATCTGACACGCAAAAACGCATCTCAAGGATAGATAAAAAAGAGCCAAGAAGGATACTCATTTCTATAGGCGGTGCAGGCGCACAGCAAGACCTTTTGGTAAACATTGTTAAATTTCTGTGGAACAAAATAAAAGAGGGTACCGTAATACTTTTCATAAACTTCGGAGACCACACCAAAGCATTAGAATACTTCAAGAGACAAATCCCGAAATTTGAACCAAACTTACAACTTCATAATAATTGGGAGGATACCTGTAAATTTATCGAGAAAGCCATTAATGAACGGCCAGCCCAGCCTCTTCACGGTTTTCTACATGACAATACTTACTCTGCAGTTTACACCACCAACTTACTTATGCGTGCAAGTGACTTTATGATAACCAAGCCAAGTGAACTCGCTTTCTATCCTATACCCAAACTTCTACTTCAGCGTGTTGGTGGACACGAAGCGTGGGGTGCTATCCGCGCAAGCGAAATTGGAGACGGGACACCAGAGTGCGAAGGGTTGGATTTTACCTTACAAGTTTTGAATATGCTTGTTGAAGAAGATGATTTGATTCGTATGTACAACGAGCATATAATTAAATTAAAAGCCATTGGTGTTTATAACGGTGCATATAGAGTTGTTGAAATCGCTTCAAGAAGAAGTGGAGTATAGTTTAATTCCTGAGGTCTCTTAAAATATTACTTGTCTCATACCCTTTATTACTCTCTACTTACCCATAAGTATATATTTGTGATAGCATTTTATAGTTTTTTTCACTTGGTCATCTCCAAATAGACTTCTTTTTATTAATTTGATAACCTCTACTGTCAAAATCTATAAAAATATACCCTAAAGACTTGACAATCACCTTTTTTTTGTGTATTATATTGAGAGGGCTTTGCGATTTAATTGAAGTTCAAAAATTAAACAAAGTTACTTGAGGGGACTTGCGAGGGCTTATCCCTAATATACTCCCTCGGGTAACAGAAAGCTAACAGAAAGGAGTAGGCTTATGAGGAAAAAAGGTTTCACTCTCATCGAATTGCTCGTTGTTATCGCTATCATTGGTATCCTTGCAGCGATTCTGTTACCTGCGCTTGCCCGTGCTCGTGAGGCGGCGCGTCGCTCCTCCTGCCAGAACAATCTAAAACAGTGGGGAATCGTCCTAAAGATGTACTGCAACGAGGCAAAAGGCGAGAGATTCCCGCCGTTGCAAGTAGTAAGAACCAAGTGCTTCGAGGACCCTGGAAGGAACTTTGATGATGCTCTTGCTGCAATGCCTGCAGTTGACTTAATTTACCCTGAGTACTTAACTGACCCTTCAATTGCAATCTGCCCATCTGACGCAAGAGATACAGTTGCATACCTTAAGAAACAAGACGGCACCACTTGGCTCACCTGCGAGCCGGAGAGAATTGATGCAAGTTATGCATACCTTGGCTGGGTATTAGACAGATGCAAAGAAGCAGGTAATTCCCCTCTATCTTCTTTCCCGGTCCTGAGTACATTGCTCCAGCTATTTGGTGCTCAAGGGCAAATTTCTGACCCTAACGCTCCAGTACCAAACCAACTTGCTGCCGCTGTGACAGTGCTTATAAACAAAACTGCTTCCTCATTTATGGCTTCACCGGGTGACCTTAACGCAGTAAACACCCTTATGAGAGCCGCTGATGAGGATATCAACTTAGCAGATGCTGGTTATGTTGGACTTGGCTGGGGTAATGGAGGAAGCAATATTGTTTACCGAATCCGTGAAGGTATCGAAAGATTCTTGATTACCGACATCAATAATCCTTCTGCATCTCAGAACGCACAAAGCGAAGTATTCGTAATGTTTGACCAATTCTCTGCCTATGGTGCTATGGATTTCTTCAACCATCTTCCGGGTGGGTGCAATGTACTCTACATGGATGGTCATGTTGAGTTCATCCGCTATGTGGCTTCAAATAATCCAGCCAACATAGACGCTAACGCTACAGAGCCAGTGCTTCCGAGTGTGGCTGTAGTTATTGGATTAATTGCTCAGGCTCCTGGTTATCAATAACCAACCAGTTAGTTAATTAAATTAAAGCCCTCCCAAGTAAAAATTCCGCGGGGAGGTTGCCAAAAATCGCCCCCCCGCTAATTATTTTCCCATTAAATTCTTTAAACCTTTGCAATTTTCTTTGTATTAAAAATATAAAAGCATTAAAGATTATTTTTCTCAAACCCTATTACTACTCGAGAGGAGTTAGTAATTCATGATATTTAACATTTCTTATAAAAGTTTCCTTAAGTGTCTATCTGTAATTCCTCTTGTATTTTCAGTCTTCCTCCCTGAAAAGTGCACAGGCATATCTAATATACCTCCTTACCCTCAGAACCCGTACGTAATTAAGTTGGAGATACCTCCACCCGAAGATAGCGGAGGTGGAATCATAGTCGCTGATGTAGATAAAGATGGCAAAATGGATTATCTCGTAACCGTTAAAGGCTACATTGCTTGTTACAATTGGTCTGGCGAGAAAATGTGGGTAAAACAAACAGATGTCCGGGTCGGAGGCTCATCCGAGTCCGAAGGCTTACCAGGACACCATGGCCCGGGTGTGCAGGCAGGCGATATCGACGAGGACGGGAAAGTAGAGGTGCTATACCTCACTCAGGATGGCTATCTAAACGTAGTAAATGGCATTGATGGGAGTATGAAATGGCGGGCAAAACCAGATGTACCCGCTAGAGCAGAAAGATGGGAACATTTGGCTTTGGTAAATCTTAGAGGGAAAGGGGATAAAGACATCCTTCTCCAGGCAACAAATAAAGAAGGCTATCGTATGGGCAAATTTTTATACGCTTTCTCACTGGAAAAACTTAAGGACGGAGACATTACACCACTATGGAAAACCGATGATTTCTTAGCATGCGCACACAACGGCGTAAGAGTAGCAGACTTAGACGGCGATGGAAAAGATGAGGCTATTAGCGGGTCTATAATCGCCCCTGACGGCAAAGAGGTATTTAGAATTCCTGACCTACAAGGACATCTTGACAGTGTGTTCATGGCTGATGTACGGCCCGATATACCCGGAATAGAGGTGGTAACACTTGAAGAAGGTGCAAATAGAGTTTTCCTTTTTAGTATGAATAGTCTCATATGGGTAAAAGATTACCTTCGGCAAGAACCACAAAATGCTGCTGTAGGCGAATTTGACACGAGCAGAAATGGTCTGGAAATCTGGTGCAGAAGCAGATATAACACGTATCAGAAACCTTGGGTATTTGATGCTGAAGGAAATGTTATAGCAAGTTACGAATTGAGCGAACGCGCTCCCCAAGACTGGACAATCGAAGGTATTGAAGTGATAAACACTATCTACTGGGACGGCTCAAAAAAACAATTACTTTGCGCCAAAGAGCGACATAAGTCCGGCGATGTAGCGGTAATTAACCCACTTACAGGCGAGTTTATAGTAAGATTCCCCGATAAGGCAGACAGGTTGTACGTTGCAGATGTGGCAGGAGATTGGCGCGAAGAAATCATTGTGCTTGCAGGTAGCGAACTCCATATCTATCAAAACGAAGCACCTAACCCAAATCCAAAGCGAGAACGACTCTGGAAATCCCAACTATACAGACGAATGAAGGCAGTATATAACTACTACTCCCCGTAATTAATTCAGACATTACAGTATAACTTTCCTACCAATAACTGAGACCTCTGAATTAATAAAGGATTGAAACTTATGGAACAAATGTAGGGGCAGGGCATGCCGTGCCCCTACTGAAAATCCGCATTTCATAATTAACCGGTCACAAATATTATTCAAAGAGTTCATCAGTTACAATTCCAAGTCTATCCTCTCTCTGGCGTGCAAGTGTTAAGGCGTCGCGGTCGAGGGTTATCACCGCAGGCTCGTATGATAAGTGCCAACCAATCGGTAAAATAGGCTCTAAATTAAAAACTCCCCGCCAGAAAAAATCCGCTTGCGTGGTATTACTAAGGTTATCGTACGCCTTCGCTAAGAACCAGTAAGGAAGAGGGTCTTCTGGGTTTTCAAAAGAAATCTGCAAAAAACTATCAACAGCAAGAGTAAAATCTTTCTCTAAGTAACATTTTAGCCCTTCTCTAAATAAGGCAAGACTAACATTGTTTTCAAAAAAATCCTCTGAAACTAACTCAGAAAAAAACTTACAATCTTCTACTATCCTATTCGGGTTCTTATTCCATGCTTCTGTGATTAAATCCTTTGCAACGCTAAACTTTCTATTCATCGCCAAGACTAACCCAGTCCTAACTAAGTGAAATCCTGTTCGGTCATGGTCGAATCTGTGCTGTTTATAATAGTTACGGACTTTCTCAATTGTTTCCTCTTCTAATAAATATGGAAGAGATTTAGTAAATGCGGGCAATAAGGCAGTGTAAAATCTCGTTGGTGGAGATGCAGTGAGGTCAAGTTTATATAACCATATCCTTAGTTCTCCCGGTAACATTCGAACTGAAGCGGAAAAATACTGATTCTCAATATGAGACATCAAAGTAGGAACACCTTTCCCGTGAACATCAGGAGCTACCACCCAGATAGAGGCGTTGATTTTATCCCTTCGCAGTGATGATAGGTAGACCTTTGCTATCTCAACTATTCCACCATAGGTATACACATCTGATACTGGAATACCTACATTAGGACAATTAATTTCAAATAACTTTGTCCAGAATGGGTCCCATACGATGATTAGGTCATTTACCCCCGCACGAGCAGATATTACTTCACCAACACCCTTCCAATCCGTCCGCCATTTCGCAGACACCATATACCCAATTTGATAAAAAAGAAGCAGACAAACTATAAGCGTAAATTCCAACCTAAAAATTTTCCTTGCAGGCGAGATTAACATTCCTAATCCACAAAAATGAAATGGCAGGAGAAAAACAAGATATCTGGAAGTAAATACCGGCGGACCTAATCTCGCTATTAAAAACAAAAAAATAGGCGGGAGTGTAAAAAGAATCAAGAGGTAAAGAGGTAATTTATATCCATTTTGTATACTTTGTGCAGTCCAAGCCACAAAACCTAATATCGAAAAGCCAGAGATTATCAAAAGCAGTGTATTTAATGCCTTATGCGAACATCTCACTATCTCACCTATGGGCTGCGGAAGATAATAGAAACTGAGATATGCATCCGCAGGACATATACCACCATACCTTACTATATTAAAGGCAAGCGGAAACTCAACTAAATTCCTGATGGTAGGCGGAAGGTAATACTGATAAAGTTCAGGTGGTTGTGGAGGTATAGTTAGAATCCATACAAGCCAAAGTAGGACTAACACAAAATGAAAAACTCCACCCAACAACAGATACTTTCTAACCTCAAATTTTCGAATGAATAATACTCCTACAATCAGTCCCTCCACACACCATAAAACTATCCCAGCATGATGTGTCCACAACAAACAAGCATTTGAGATACACCAGAGAAAACATCGCAAATAAGATTCAGGCTTTTGTAGCAAATAATAAAGGGAGATAATAGAGCACCACGCAAAAAATACATACGCCATATACATCCTTGCTTCTTGACCTAAAAAAATCAAAGCGGGCGAAAAACATAACCCAACTGCAACAAATACACTTACCCCCTCAGGCAGAGTAGACTTTCTCTCCTCACGATGAACAAAACCAACTATCAATATGTATGTCGCAACCCAGAATAAAATTGAAAGCACTCGGAGGGAAACAATGTTATTCTCTGCAAACCTTACCCACAAGAACTGAAGCAAAGGGAACAATATACCCCCAAACGGATATGTATGCCTTTGAAGAGAAATAAACTTGAATAAACCTTCCGCATTCAAATTTGCAATGCAAGCATACTCCTCCAATGATATACTTTCCGTAGAAATCCGATACAGCCTCAAAAAAACACCTATTACCAGTAAACTAATGTACAACAAGAGATTGATATTTGACCTTATTCTTGCCCACATACTCCACCTGTAAATTCTGAAACGTACTGAGCGAATACTGCGGTATTTTTATTTAGATTATATGCTACATCTTGCGGATTCCAGCCCCATCGCCACCGCTTAGGCTTTATAACCCCTCCATTTTCTTGCACAGCCAGTGTAAATATAAGCGGAATATCGCTATCCTGTTTAAGTGCATAAATTCCTATTACCCTACATCTATCGTCGTTTTTCCTTTCTACTCCAAGCCACTTATTTCTCACCCACTCTAAAGGCGCTTTGTTTTCAAAAATAATTTCACCTGTCGGCTTCAATGTAGCAGTGCAAAACACAGGGAAATAAATCTTAACAACCTTCTTTTCTTTCCCTCCCAAACACTTAAATGACTCTTTTATCAACTCATCAAACTTCTCTGAAAAATCTACCGAAGAGTATTCAGAAGAATATCTGCTACCTATTTCTATCCCTTCACATCCATCAATTTCCAAATCAACCCTTAAATATTTGTGAAGTACTTCCAGCGGAGAAATATTTTTAATGTTCTCTAAATCGAACAAAGGCGATGTAGGTTGATATAGCACCTTCTCTGATTCTATTTTCTCCGTCACCTCCACAGATTCCCACTCTGCTTTACTCAAAGCAGATAATAGTTTCTTAGTCATCCAGTTCTGCCACAACAGTAAAGCAAAATAAATTACAAAGGGACCCACAACCAAGATTATTACTGTGCCCATGCCCCTCTTAACAAGGATATACACCTCTTTTCGAAATTCTTCCTCCCAAAACTTACTTATCCGAAACAACAGGTATGCCACACTTTTAATAATCCACCCCAAAACTACAATCGAAATACTATAACATATCGGAACTAAATGTACTATGTG
>CAZZMK010000328.1:0-6068 GCA_964655185.1 uncultured Nitrospirales bacterium
CGATGAGGTTCCTCATAGGATAAGTATAAGAAGTTTGGTAACTCCATCGGCAGAAATGCCAGATTCAATTGAGGAGAATACAACTGTTTTCTCAGTTGATGATGTAGGTTTTCTTGTAGGGACTATTCCTAATTTAAGAAAAGCAGAGTCAATTTATGTGGTGCCCAATGGGAGTTTTGAAGATGGTAATGATGGTAGTTGGAGATTATCATTTACGAGCCCTGTTGTGCCTGGTAGGGACTTAGACGATATAATAGTTCCAAATGGTGGTTACAATTCACTATTCAGTGCTAAATTGGGTGGTTTACCTCCTGCGAAATTATCTTTTTATGTATATCCAAATAATGTAGATGAGGGGCAGGATTATTTTAAGGTATGGCTAGGTCCTGATGAATCCGATAGTAATAAAGTGGTTTACGATAGTAGAAGTTCGGGGATTCCTGCTCAGGGAGTATGGGGTGTTATTGAAAAATGGCTTGTTCCACCTTTATTGGAGCCTCCAGATATCCCGTTTAGTCTACATATAAAGGGTAGGGTGAAGTCTGCTTCGCCTGACTCCTATATTTTGTTTGATGACTTTTGTGTAAGTCCTTATGGGGGATGGGGAGATGTGGTGAATTTATATAATGTGTGTGATAGCAATGCTCTTCATAACCCGTCTTTTGAAATATATCCAGATGTCGATTGGAATAAGAATGAAGTTGCGTTAAATATGGGACCTATTCATTGTTATGATATCGTGTATCCGCAAGATTGTATTTTGCCAGTTCCTGCTCGCACTGGATTTAGAGCAGTGTGGTTGGCAAGCGTTCCTGAAGAATCGATATTTAGGTTCTGGATTAAAATTTTGGATGGGCGAGATGACCCTTCTGCGCGGTTAGAAATTCTCGTTGATGGTCAGATTATTCATGTGATAGGTGCAGGAGAACAGCAGTATTGGGATGGTTATGCCTTGGTAGATTTAAGTACCCAGATACAGCCGTTTTTAGACGGTGGTTTACATACTTTGACTTTCCGTGTTCCACCTGAAGATTGTGGTAAGCCACCTGTGAGGTTTATTTTGGATGATGTTTGCTTGGGGTATCAGGTTTTGGTTCCTAATAGTGATTTGGTATGTATGAATCCGCTGATAGGTGATGGAGGCTTCGAATTGGGACTGGCAACTTCCTGGACGGCACGTCCTTTAATTGGAGATGTGATTAGGTCGGGTGTGGATGCGCATTCGGGTACCTGGTATGCTTTGCTGAGACAATATGAGCCTGATATTAGAATATTATGGCAGGAGAATATAGATATTCCCCCTGCTGGTGAATACTTGAGTTTTTATGTGAGAGTACAAAAAGGGAGTGTACCGGATAGGGCTAAATTATTTGTGTATTGGGATGACCCGGCGGGAAGTCCTGTGTGGGTAAAATCAGGGGACGTTTTTAATGAGGGGGAATGGACCGAAGAGAGGGTTCCATTACCTCCACAATTAATTGGGTTACACACCCTTTATTTTGTATATGAATCTTGCAGAAGTCCTATTCCTACTAATTTTATGGTTGATGATATTACGATACAGAGAAATCGTTTCCCCTTGATTCAGGTAGAACAAGGAGGCATACTATGCTTAGAAAATATCACACTTTCCGGAGGTAGTGTAGGTGTGTTAAATCTTGGGGGTAGGGCTAAAGTCTATAGAGCCTTCTTGAGTTCATTGGATAAAGGGATAGAAACAAACACAAACTCGAATACTCTAATTTCGCAGAGTGTGATATATGGGGCAAGGTCGAAGGCAATAGAGAATAGAGGCGATGTAGTAGTATTTCAAAATACGATAAGAGAAAATGGAAGTGGAATAGAAAATTATGATGCAGGTAATGCTGTTGTAATGGCTTCACTTATTTGGGGAAATGGTGGGTATGGATTGTTTTCTGAAGTAGAGGGAAGAATGGTGAGTGGTTGGAATATGGTGCATCCTGATGTAACAAGTGGAGTTGTGACTGTTGGTGAGCCAATTTCAGTTAATCCATCATTTGTTGAATTTATAGATTCTCCGTGGATAGGGAAGATTAGATACCCAATACCAGCGAGAGTAACGTTGGATGCTATTGTGAATACTTATATACCTGAGGTATTCAGGGCTGAACTAATGAATCAGCCCGGGTGCATTGGATCTGTGACATATGATTTTGAGAATGATGTTAGAGATGTAGTGAATTTGCAAGTGGGTGCAGATGAAGTTTCAATTGGAGGAGCGGAACTATTTTGGACTGCTTGCGATGTTTCACCGATAGTGCCGAGGGTTATTACGGGTAGGAGTAGAAATATAGGTATAGGTAGTAATTTTCAAGTAGTAGTGGGGATAAGTGGTCCTGCTTCGCTCCAAAATTCGATGTTGTACTTGGCTCCTGAAGAATATGTGGGTAAGGTAGAGAACTCGGCAAATCCTCTTTTGACGCTTGAGGGATTACCAGAAGAACTGAAACAACCATTAGTGTTGGAAGGGGGTAATAATCAGGTAGGAAGAGCAAACTTTACAATATCTGATGTGTTCTTTGTGGATAGTGATGGACAAAGTTGGACTACGAACGGAAGGGCAAGGTTGTATTTGAGAGTAGGTCCTACTTTAATTGGCATAGGATTACCTGATGAATATAGAATACGATTTGTTCCTGCAGACTCGGAGTTTGTAATTGATACTGTTCCTCCGCGTCTTGCCCCTGATTTGTATGAGTCAAATATTTCAAGTGTTGTAATTCAGAACAACGATGCTTTTCCTCCTCCCCCAGGGATTAATTATCCAGGAGATTGGTGTCCGTCTAATCTGGCTCCATTAGCGTATAGTAGTGGTTTAATTGGGAATCAAGATGATTTGTATCCTCATATATTTTTCAATAATCCTGAAGGGACTCCATTGAATTTTACTGTGAGAGGAAGATTTTATGACCCGTATCCTGTGGATGATGATGGAAGTGAAAGGCTTGTAGAAGTCTCGGGATTTATAGTGAACCAAAGCGTTCAGCCGGTAATTACTCCACAGCAAATTTTTGAATTGTTAACAGATGGTCCAATCTTACCTGGGTTTGAGTTGCCAATATATAGGACTTTGGGATGTGCTCGTTGGGTGGTGTTAAATGATGTTGATAGAGTATTAAGTTTGTCTCCTAATGTTCAGGTTAATTATGTTGCATATCCTGATGGGCAGGAAGGGTACAGGACTTTAGGTGTGAATTGGGAGTTTTATAATTTGAGTTTTGGTTTAGATTGGCATATTAGATTTAAGTTCGATGCGAAAGATTTGTCTGGTAATTCGCTGGCGGAACCTGGTCGTCTTCAGGATGGGATTAATATATGGTGGCTACTAAATCCTATCGCTGAGCAGGTTTCTTCGAGTAGGGTAGGGATGTGGACAGAAAATCCGAGTATAACTTGGCGAATAATTCGGAGTGCTTCTGAGGCTCCTGAGAAAGCAGACCCGTGTTATCCTCTTTCAGGAGTGAGAATATGGAGCGCACTTAATCCATTTGATTATCAGAATTCGCAATGGGTTCCTGTGGATCCATTTAGTGGAGCAAATGTGTGGGGATGGATAAAGAATCGGACGACATTAGATAAGAATACGCCAATATATATTAGTGATACTACCTACATCACATTAAATGATATTATAAGTGCGAGAGAGAATTGTGGTGCTTTGTTAATGGCTACTATAATAGGAGCGGATGAAGCAGGAAATTTGCAAGCAGATTATGCAGAGTTATCTGCTGGGCAACTACAGAATTTAGCGATAGTAGAGAGTTTGGGGGTTCCTCTAATAATCTGGAGAAATCCTTGTGGGCTTGATATTGATACCAGGTTGGAAGTGACTACATGGTGGAATAGAGTCACAGGTGTTAGGGAGCAAACTTACAGAGTGTTGAATTATAATTTAGGTGAAAGGGATTTTGGAGGTCTGGGTAGAGTTCCACTTCCACCAATTGAGGATGCTTGTGATTACAGGGTGGAAGTTAAACTGAAGATGACCAATGTTTTGCCATCTGATACTTTTGTTGGACCTAATTACGGTTTTGATGTGCAGGTCTTTGAGGATGGTAAAATGGTAGCAGGGGGAACTGTTACGGTAATAAATGGAGAAGATACTGCTGAGTTATGTATACCTAATGACTTTATTAATCCACCTCCAGAAGAGGAAGTGGGTTATAGATTAAGTTGGTATTATACGAATATCGCTTTTCTAAATAAGCCTCCTAAAGGATGTCTATCTGTAAATGATAGGCTTGGTGATGAAGGCTCGCCTGGGGAAGGGTTCAGAAAAAGAGAGGTTAAGTATGACTTTGTGGTAAGAGCCTTCGTGCAAGATGCGGGCACTGGTGCAGTAGTGACAGACCAGACTCCTGCTAAGTTTACGTTGGTTATATACCCGCCAAGAGATGATATTGAAAAAGGTTTGAGGGGTCCTGCATTTCCCAAAGAAGAGCAGAAGATTAAGATATATAAGCGCGAATATTGATTTTTTAGGAAAAGTTGAGACATTATACATTATGGTTTAGAATTAAATTGTGTAGGGATAGTTATGATATGGAGGTGGTTGTGGGAAGAGTTAAGAGTATAGTAATTTTGATACTGGGTGTTTCTTTTTTTTCACTAACCTTGTGGTCGTGTTCAAGTGGTGAGAAGAAGTTTGAGTTAAGTAGTGTGACTATAATTACAGAGCCGGAGAATGGAGCAATAGTCGTGGCTAATGGGGCAGAGGTGGGAACTACTCCTCTAACTCTTACCGACCTTAAGCCAGGGACTTTAGACATTGTGTTGAAGAAGGAAAAATATAAGCGTAAAGCGGAAACTCTAATCCTGAAGCCTGGTGAGCATTCGGAATACAAAATCAAATTAGAACCTCTCCAAGGTTATGTAACTTTTGAAACTGAGCCACCTGGGGCTAGTGTATTGTTGGATGGCGAAATGATAGGTAAGACACCCATATTTAAGTACCCTGTCCCGATTGGACATAGAACATATAAGATTGAGTTGGCTAATTATTATCCAGTGGAAGGAGATATCGATGTAAAAGAAGATTTTCAATATCCTATAAAGTACATATTAAAGCCGTTGGAGGCTACTTTGAATGTTCTATCTCGTCCTACAGGTGGAAGCATCAGGATAAATAATGTGGCTCAAACACAGAAAACGCCTGCGCAATTTAAATTACCGCCGGGTGAGTATTTGGTAAGTGTAATTGCTCCTGGTTTTCTTGAAGAACATCTTAGATTTGAATTAAAACCTAATGAAGAGAAAACAGTGACGCTTGTGTTAAAAGAAGGAGAAACTCCGCCTGGTATGGTGCTTGTGCCTGCAGGAGAATTTATAATGGGAGAAAATGAACGTGCTCCTGATGAGGCACCCAGACGAAAAATTTATGTGCCTGCATTTTATATTGATAAGTATGAAGTTACGAATGAAGAGTTTAAAAAGGTTTTTCCTGAACATACTTTTCCTAAAGGGCAGGAGAAATATCCTGTTCGAGGGGTATCTTGGGAACAGGCAAATGCATATGCCACACGAGTTGGAAAGAGATTACCTACAGAAGTAGAGTGGGAAAAAGCGGCGAGAGGTGAAGATGGTAGAGAATATCCGTGGGGAAATGAATTTTCGTCGTCATTGGCAAACACTGTGGAAGGAAAAGTAGGAATGCCTACGCCTGTGGGTAAATATATTGGTGGTGTTTCTCCTTATGGGTGTTTTGATATGGCTGGGAATGTGTATGAGTGGACCGCGGATTGGTATCAGAGATACGAGGGGAATACATCTATTAAGAAGGAGTATGGACAAATATATAGAGTGCTGAGAGGTGGTTCATATATGACAGACAAGTTCGATTGTAGGTGTGCAAGACGACATTTCGATAGAATGGATGCCAAAAGGGAGGATTACGGATTTAGGTGTGTTAAAGATGTTCCTCAAGTTCCAGATGGGAATTAGATAGTTTTTTGTATGGGTATTATTTATGGAGGGTGATTTTATAATAGAATTTTATGTCAAAAAATTATGTATAATTGTCAAGAATTTTCTTGAGATCGGAAGAGCGT
>CAZZMK010000329.1:0-6069 GCA_964655185.1 uncultured Nitrospirales bacterium
AACTTCTTAAGCAATTCTTTTAAGATAGTAAGCCCTCCAACTCCAGAGTCAAAAACACCTATTGGTAAATTTTCTAAAGAACTAGTATACATAAAAAAATTCTTACAAATTCGTATTACACAATAACAAATAGTCAGGTAAGAATACAGAAGCAATATTAATATGTTCAAAAAGAGTTACTTCGGGCTCTGAACCTTCAACAAGAATCTTTAAACCTGTGACTTTTGTTTCTTTGTAGAGTTCACTTTGCAATAGAGTATTTGTCAAAGAGTAAACCCATAACAACTCCCCTATTGCAGTATTTGCTATGGGAAGTTGTTTCAAGATAAGGGCAGGCAAATCAATTACCAATTCTCCATCACCTAATAAATATATACCCCTTACAGAAAGCCCGTTAGGAATAGGAGAAATAAGATTTTCATTTGCTTGCCTCTGCATCGCGAAAATTAAGTTGTAGCAAGTTGCCTCATAACTGTTTTCCATCTCCACATCAACGTCTATCGTATCGAGACAGGCAGAATTTACATTGATTAGATACGCCTTAACTTTTACATTTCCAATACTGGAAGCATACTGTGGAGGCAATTGATTTTTTTGGTTAGGTGATAAACTCATTAGTGTTTCTGAAATCACCTGAGAAGATTTATCCACTGTATTCCAAATATAAAAAATTAATACAACTAATACACCTAAAGTAATCACAAGCCATAAAACTGTTAGTATTTTTTTTAGCAAATCCATATCTTACTTACACTTTTCCGCAGAAAATTCTTTTATGGAATTTCCTATTACATTAATTAAAAACTTATATTCCTGAATATCTTCAAATACCTCTTTACTATCTGGGACTTCGTCAGGAATAAATTCTATCAATAACTCAGGTATCCCCGAGATGGATGAAAGCATTAAGGGACATAAATACACTTTCTTTAATAATAAATCAGGATTTTTCCGACTATTTTCTAACAACTTATTTGTGAAATCAATCAATACCTGATCAATTACTGCATCATTAAATTTTGAACAGAAGATATTCAGTAAAAATTTATCCTGAGACGGATAAGATAAGTGCACAGATATAAGCAAGTCTGGATTTTCCTTAGTTAAATACTCTCTAACCTGTTCCAAATTAGCATTCCTAATTTCGCTTGCCACTTTAACTTCCAATCCTAAGCGGTTTAATATATCTGCTATTTTGGATGATAATTGTTTGTTTATATCTTTTTCTGATAGTTTATTGGAGTATTTAATGCCCCCTTCAGAATAAAAATGCCCAGGAATTACCAAAATCCTTTTCCAGCAAAATTTTTTATTCCCTTCCTTTAAGGATACTTCCTCAGAACTCTTATTACCTGAACTTTGTTCTGAAGGAGGGGAGGTAGGAATAGAAATATCTTCGAACTCATTAAGTTCGAAGGTTCGCTGTGTTTTCAATTCTTCTAAAACTATCTGATAACCAAAAACATTTTTCGCAAGATTATTTAAATCGCCAAATTCAATCCATATAGTATCATTAAATACCTTAAGAGGATATGACAATTGAAACATCTTCGTAATATTGGAATCTACCACCGTGTAAATTGTAGATGATAATTCCATATCAACTTGAATATTATCTTTTGTAATATTTATTTTTGAATCCGAAAATGATATTTGAGTATTAATTTTCATAAGTATAGTCGGTAAATGTACATATGTAAGGTTGTCGAAATTCTGAGTATCCACTTCCAATTTTATTTGACCAGTAGCAGAAACAAGACTAATCTCTTTTGAAACTGCACCGATTGCAAAAGAAAATACAACTATAATGAGGTAAAATATTCTCACTTCCATTTTTAAATAGGGGTTATACATAGAAGAAACACAACTTATTTCTTGCTCTTGTCAAGATTTATAATTCGCTGATGTATAACGGGACTCTCTCCAAAAGATTCAAACTTAGGAGTCATTGAAGGAAAAGTTTTAATCAAGATAATAATAAGTACAATGAAAATAGAGATTATTATTCCCACACCAATCAATATTTGACGCAAATTATTAACATTCATCTACTATAACTCTTTTCGTTTCTTTTCTAATTCTTCGTGAATCATCAATGATTCACCAATTTTAGGTGTTTTTTTGGCTTCTAATTTTATTTGAGATTGGGCCTTTAACACCTCCATATTAAGTTTTTCCAGACAAGCCTGACATAATCTCTTTGTTATGCTTATTGCTGGGGCACCACACATTCCACATTTTACTTCTTTAGACGCTTCAAGAACATTAACTAAAAGCCCCATATCTATCATTCTGAGCACAACTCCTATATCTACCTCTGCTTTTTCTGCTAATTCTTCTGCAGTAAGATTAGGGGTTTCTTGGGCTACTTTTCTTACCTTCTCCATATCCTCGTCTTCAGCCTTCTGACAGGCTGAACACACTGGAGAACTTTTCTTATTAAACATTTTTCCACATCGTGCACATGATGCTAACGGCATATTTATCCTCCTTTAGAAGTTTCCCATAGTTTAATACTCTCACGAAGGATTTCAGCATTACCTATTATATTCGATTTAACTATTCGGCCCTCATTATCTACCGAAAGTGCCACTATGAGAGATTTTATAGGCAACTGCCTTTCGTCTCTCAAAGCCACTGAGGGTTTAGGATATTCTATCAAAAACCAGACTTTTTCTTTAACTCTTTCATCATCAAAAGGTCCTGCTCTATCCCAAGCAACTGGGATTATTGTTGCCTCTTTAGTAAAAAGATACTGGTCTTCAACACCATTTTTCTTAACATAATTTGAATTAATATCTCTATTACTAATATCCTTAATAATTGAGTTTTCCACTTCTTCTACTTTGTCTTCAGATTTTGTTTCTTCATAAACTTTTTTAAGCCTTTCGGTAATCCATAGAGTTTTCTGAATTACTTTTTCCCAATCATCATTTTGATACGCTCTGATATATACCAAAGTAGGGTGATTTTCTGGGAGATTGATTGGTCCTTGTGATTTCGGAATTACTTTCTCAATTTTTCTTTGAGTTGAAAGTTTCATTTGTTCAGGAATTGTCCTTATTGGGGTTACAAACATTTTCACAAAAGCCCCCACAAATACACCTATCACTGCTCCTATAATAAGAGCGGAAAGAAATCTATCTCTCGCTGAAGGTGTAGAAGTAGTCACCGGCATATTAAAATTCAGCACCTTATGCAAAACTTTTCAATCTTCAGTTTTTTCCTGCTGCTTAGACAATTTTTGAGGTAATGGTATATTGAGTTTCTCTAAAAGCCTTTTCATTTCAAAATTTCGTTGATTACTATTTTCCAACCTTTCACTAAGTACATGAATAGCATTTAATAACAATTTAATAGCAACTTTTTTCTCCATTATTTCATTTATTTCCCTTTCACTAAGGCATAGAAGTCTACTTTCTTCTAAGGCAGTTGCAGTAGCAGTCCTTGGTTTTTTATTGAGTACCGCCATCTCACCAAACGTATCTCCTATATGACATTTTGCAATAAGTTGGTCTTTCTTGAAGATTCCAATTTTGCCACTGAGAACAATAAAAAGATTTGTACCCAACATACCTTCATGAAAAACAGTTTCCCCTTTTCTAAAAAATACAACTTTTCCTTTTTTTATTATATCTTCTACTTCTTCAGGTGTAAGACCGTTAAATAATGGTATTTTTTCAGCATAGCGAGCATACTTTGCATAATCCGTCATCAACAAATCCTTTCATAAAAGTATGCTATCCTTTGTTAAAATTATATAATAAAAAACAACAAAAGGTGAATAATATGGCTAAAAAAATATCGAGAAGAGGTTTCATAATTGGCACATCAATATCCCCAATAATTGCTGGAGGATTAGTTGCTCAGAATACAGAGGACTTCCCTACTGAAGTTACAGAGAATGAAGAAACTCTTGAGGACGTTGAACTAAACATTACCCCTTATAAAGCTTCTAAAGATATGCCTATAGGTAAAATTGGAAATGTAGAAATAAGTAGGCTAATTGCAGGAGGAAATATAATTAGTGGAATTGCACACAGTAGAGATTTAATATATGTTTCTCAACTTATGAAGAACTATTTTACACTCCAAAAAGTGATGGAAACTCTTGCTCTATATGAAGCAAATGGTATAAACACAGCTATTTTAAGAGTTGATAAAAGAACTAACGAGATTATTAATCGATACTGGAAAGATTTTAAAGGCAATATTCAATGGATCGCTCAAGCAAAGCCTTCAAAGTACAATCTATACGAAGATATTGATGTAGCGGTAGACAACAATGCGATAGGGGTATACATACAAGGACAAATAGGTGATGAATTCGTGAAGAAAGGCGATACAAAATTACTCGGAAGGCTTGTAGATTATATACGGAATAAAGGCGTGATAGCAGGTATCGGGGCACATTCCATAGATGTAATAATTACATGCGAAAAAGAAGGAATAGTTCCAGATTTTTATATGAAAACATTCCATCCATTAACTTATTGGTCAGCAAAACATCCCGAATATCATGATAACAAATGGGATTTTGACCCGGATAAAACAAAGAGTGTTATGAAAGATGTAAAGGTTCCATGGATTGCATTCAAGGTATTAGCAGGAGGTGCAATTCACCCTAAAAAAGGATTTGATTTTGCATTTAAGAATGGCGCTGATTTTATGTGTGTTGGCATTTTTGATTTTCAGGTAGAAGAAGATGCTAAGATAGCAATCCACATGTATAGAAGGAATAAAGAAAGAACCCGCCCTTGGTACGGTTAACCAAATATCCTTAATCCAGAACTATTAAACTACACAAGAGGCTTACCTTCTAAATCCTCAGGCACTTTTATTCCTAAATATGAAAGGGCAGTAGGACCAATATCTTTTATGTTAGGTTGGCTGTGTATCTTTTTATTTGCTACAAATAGTCCTGGGATAAGGGTATAATCAGTACCCACATGGTCCCCACTCCACTTATCCAAATTATCTTCGAACAATTGTTGGGGAGCAGAGCCCTTTGCAGATGATTTAGTAGTTTGATAACCTTCGCAATAACCTACTATTAAATCTGGAGCAGAATTTATTGATACACCTGAATAATTCTCCCTTGTATATACATTTTTTATTATCGGTTGATCGGTAATTGGGTCTTTTACAGATAAAAGTTTATTTTTTATTTCGCTCACTAACTCCCTATAGTTTGCACTACTAACTATACCATTTGCTTCACGACCTTCAAGGTTTACATAAATTGAGCCTAATCCTAAAGCATAAGCCTTTGTTCTTTCCCAATCATATCCTTGTAAATATGGCTTGTCGTTATATGCTTTGTCAGGGTCTGTTTGCCCTTCCACGGCGAGATACCCTTCTCTAATTAGCCAAGTAGTAAGATTAAACCCTCTCCTATAAGTAGTGAAGCCATGGTCAGACATTAAAATGAGCAAGTCATTTCCAGAGGTAGTCGCTAATACGTTGCCTACTATCCTGTCCATAATCTTGTAAGTACCTTCAATAACTCTTCCAAACAACTTTGCTTTACTTTCATCAAACATAGGGTGATTTGAATCAATAAATCTCCAAAATAAGTGAGCAATCCTGTCTGTAGCCATCCACATACCTATAAGTAGGTCGAAATCTCCTTTGCTAATTTCATCCAAAATTAACTGCTCGTGCCATTTCATAGTCTGCTTTACATCTTCGATGAAAAATTCTTTGGTAATTACATCTTGTCGTAATGCATGAGTATCATAGTTCCAGCCTATAGTTTTGTAGTACCCATAACGCTTCGCAAGTTCTGCGGAATAGGACGGAGGAGTAGTAAAAGGTATAAATGGAATTTCAGGGTGATATTGAAGCGGAGTCATATAAATATAAATATGCTCTCCGAGTTCTCTTGCCCAAAACCTGCAAATTGCAAAAACCGAGTAATCAGTTCCAGGTAATTGAAATTTCCATTCAATCCAGGGAGATAATTCTTCTTGTTTCAGGGAGACCTCTTTTCCATCAGGCAACTTTATAGTTATTTGATTAGTATTAGGATTTTTAATAAATGTTAATTTCGTTTTAACAAAGGTATTT
>CAZZMK010000330.1:0-4788 GCA_964655185.1 uncultured Nitrospirales bacterium
CATCTCAATCAATGAGTCTATGGGGGAATTCCGTAGAAAACTTTTTAGGTGTGCTTTTAGTAGGTCCACTTGCAGGTATCTTTGGGTTATTAGGGATGATATTAATAGCGTTTTATCCCTCTAAGTGGAGAGAGAAAATACAGGTGAGCATAAAAGAAAAAAATCATTAATTAAAGAACAAAACAATCATGCTTTCGAAATTCTTCTACCTTCAATACTCTATTAATTTACATATTTTACAGATAATCATTTCTCTAAACATTGTAATAGAAATTCTGGAGAAATTGGAATGTCCTTCACACATCTGAACCCTATAAAGGGATACCGGGAATCAGGCTCAAAACATCTCTCTTGAGTAAGTGTACCAGGTGGACTCATAAAATCGCCACCCATTACAATTCGCGGGCACAAGATGTCTTTTTCTGAATTACAATTCTCATCAGATGGAGTTAATGTCCATTCAGCGACATTACCTAACATATCGTAGCATCCAAAAGGGCTTTTGTCATCTTGAAACTTTCCACCGGGCTGAGGGTAGGAAATTAGTCCCCCTACATTTGCTGAATTCTCCTTCCAATTATCTCCCCAAGGATATTGGGTCTTCATATCTCCCTGAGCCGCCCTGAGCCACTGTAAAACTGTTGGCAAATTTTTTTGATTAGCAATTGCATAGTTAAGAGCATCAAAAAATGATACTCCTGTAACAGGTATTGAAAAGGTTTCTGGCGAAGCATTTGAACTAAAATTCTCAGGACACTCATTAGGATGGTCTGCACAGAACTTCATATACTCATCTAAAGTAACCTCATTTATATCTATAAAGAATGGAGGGACTATATAATTTTTACCACGCCAAGTAACTGTTCCTTCTGGGATTAACACCATATCAGTGTGTACGCAGAACCCTGCGGTAAGATAACGAGCACAACTATAAAGTAATTCTAATGGAACTTGTTCCTTATTCAAAATCCTGGTTTTTATTTGGTTAAGTAAGGGCTCAGCATATGATAAATAAGTCTGAAATTCAGGATTATATCCTGCTTTCTCCCTCACTTTATCTGCAAGTTGGAACAAAATATTTAAATAACCTTCAACACTATAACCTGTTCCGTTCGGTACAGAAAATGAAACTTTAACTTGACTATTAATTTGTTTTTGAACGCGAGTTCTGTATTGCTCCGCCAAAAGTAATCCCCCTGAGGTTGCAAGCAAAATTAGTAAAACAAGTATCCAACCAATTGCTCGACGCGATATGGCTAACTTACCCTTCTTTACCTTCTCAGTCGGACGGCTATAAATAGTTTTTTCATCCCCTGAGAGGACGAGTTCTTTTAATGGTTGGAGGGCATTTCTTAACTCAGTTGCACTTTGGAATCTATCCTTTGGGTCAGGTTGAATACACTTTTCAACAATCTTATCCAACTCGGGAGGCAAATCTTTAATTAACTCAGATATAGGTTTTGGAATACCCGTGGGCACTTGGCCAGTTAATACTTCATACAACATTACTCCGCAACTGTATATATCGGACCGAGCGTCGACATCTCTACTATTTCTCACTTGCTCGGGGGACATATAAAACGGAGTTCCCATCACCACCGAAACACCAGTAAGACGAGTATCTGCCATCAATTTGGATATACCAAAATCCATAAGTTTTACAACTTCTTGTGTAGTAACCATAATATTTTCAGGCTTAATATCCCGATGAACCGTAAACTGATGTGCATACTCCAAGGCAGAACAAAGTTGGTCAAAGTACAAAAGGACTTTCCGTAATGGCAACCTCTGGCCTGGAGGCAGTGATTCTAATATCTCCCTTAACGACCTCCCTTCGATGTACTCCATCGAGATATAAAGAATATTTCCTGAGATACCTATATCGTGCACCCGAATTATATTTGGGTGCGATAACTTCCTGGCAATTCGTGCCTCATTAAGGAACCTCTCAACAATCATTTGGTCTTTAGCAAATTGGGGTAGTAATAACTTTAGAGCGACTTCTTCTTTCAATGTGTTGTCAAATACTTTATATATGCTTCCCATCCCACCTCTGCCAATGAGTTTAATAACAGTATACCTACCTGCAAATGTCTCTCCTCGTCTTAAAGTACTGATTGAAAAAGAATCTTTTCGCCGTTCTCCAGCGGGTGGGGATTGTTTTTCTTGCTTTTCATGTCCTTCTTCTATCTTAATATAAGGTAGAGGATTTCCACATCTCTGACATTTACTCACCCCAAGTGGATTTATATGCTCACATTTTGAACATTTTACATGAGCCATTTAATGCACCTCATTAAAATAGTTGCGTCTAAAACCTCTTTGAAAAAACTCATATATGATTATACACTCTAAGAGAGACTTACTGGGAAATATCTGACACTAAAAATATAGAAATAACTTTTTAATCTCGGGTAGGAAAATTACATAATGGGGTAATTATTCTATTCTGAGGCTATATCTTTTAATAAAATACGAAGTTTTTCATACAATGGAGTTTCTACTCGAACAACGGGGGTAGTATATCTCTGATGTAATTGCACTAATTGTGTTATCTGATAGAAATACTTTATGAAATTTTCAGGCTTCATCACAGATACACCTATACCGAAGCAAGTCTGGCGTAAAGCATGGTCAGAAGAAATTACATATATTCTTTCTTTGTTAGGCTCCTTGTAAATCAGTGCCTCTATTACAGAATCAGTATCTGTTGATGGGGGAGCATATATAACCCGAACTGGACTATTATGTTCTTTCCCAATTCTATGGTCTTTTTCTCCCTTGAAATTTCGTCCATCGAATACAATCGTGATTCTACTACCAGTAAGTGCAGAAAATTCTACTAAAAAATTTACGAGTTCTCCTCTTGCCCCTTCGAGGTCGCCGCTTCTTGAACTATTAGATTTTCGCGCATAATATGAGTGAAAAAAATTATAGCCATCTATGTAATAGTGGTCTTTCATCGCTCAAATCTCTCTACTAACCGTTAATATATACCCTTTTTACTCTTGCACCTATTCCTGTTAATATATCGTATGGTATCGTATCCGCTTTCTTAGCCATTTCTTCTACAGTAATTTCTTCATCTCCATCCTTCCCAATTATTACCACAGTATCACCGTTTTTGACTGTCTTCTTTGTTTTCAGTTCAACCACAATTTGGTCCATAGAAACATTTCCCCTAACTGGACACCTTACCCCTCCAATCAATACTTCGCCTTTGTTTGAAAGGGACAATTTAAATCCATCTGCATATCCTACCGCCACAATAGCCACATCCATATCATAAGGTGCCTGGAAAGTTCTCCCATAGCCAATATAGGAACCTTTGGATATAGTTTTGACTTGAACCACTTTTGATTCCCACCTCAAGATAGGAGATATTTTTTGTCTGATCTTTAGGTCACCAACTGGCAATACACCATATGTCATTATTCCCGGTCTTACTGCGTCGAAGTAACTCATAGGATAATTAATAATTCCTGCAGAATTAGCGCAATGAGCAATTTCATAAGGGACTCCGACCTCTTCCAATTCATTTAATAATTTAGAAAAAATGGATATTTGTTGTAGTGTATAATTGTCATTTTCGAGTTCCGCACAAGGGAAATGAGTAGCAATCCCTTCCAAGTCAATATTAGGAAGATGCACTATATTCCTTATCTCTACATCTGCTTTGTCCACATTTATACCTTGCCTACCCATTCCTGTATCAACTTTACAATGGACTTTTACTATCCTTTTTAATTTAACCGCCTCTTCCGATAGTTTCCGTGCAAAGTCAAATTCCGATATCAAAGGTGTAAGATTATAGTTAATTAGTGCTTCAATCTCATCTTCACCAGGTTGAAGTAAAATAAGGATTGGTTTTCTGATTCCACTGTCACGGAGTTTTACCCCCTCTTCAATATTTGCAACTGCGAAGAAATCAACTCCATCTAACTCACCAGCCTTGGCTATTGGAACAAGCCCGTGTCCATAAGCATCAGCCTTTACAACTGCTATTAACTTTCTTTCCTTCCCTACAATTCTCCTGACAGCATCGAGATTCGCTTTATACTTTGCGAGGTCAATGATTACTTGAGACATACCATCCTCTCTCTCAAAATCCGATAGAATTTTATCATTCAAGCCAACTTCATTTTTGACCAATTCTTCCATACTATCTCCAATCCTGAATAAATAGTGTAAACAGAAACCAAAATTATACTCACCAAAGACGCAACGCCTATCCAATAATCTAACGACTTCAAACCTTCAACTGAAAATAAATTGAATTCCATATCAAGATAAAATCTCCTCAACGTAGCAATAAGTAGAAATACAAACACATAAGTCATCTGTAAAACGGTTTTTAATTTACCCCAAGGGTCCGCAGGGATTATAACCCCATCTACCGCTGCAAGAGTTCTTACGCCTGTGACTAAAAACTCACGAGCGAAGATTAACACAACGCACCATCCTGGAATCCACAGTTCCTCCAATTTCATCATCATCACAAAAGCGGCGACCATTAATACTTTATCTGCAATCGGGTCTATTAACTGACCAAACTTAGTAATAGACTTCATTCTCCTTGCTATTTTTCCATCCCAATAATCTGTAATCGCAGCAAGAATAAAGACAATATATGCAAGTAGAAAGGTAATCCAGTGCGTAAACGACATAAATAGTACAAATACAATTGCTAATATACACCTTGCTATTGATAACTGATTTGGGAGATTGAGAACCATATACCAAGTAATCGAGTAGTTGGGAAAATTAATATTCGTCTTGAAAATGAAC
>CAZZMK010000331.1:0-9406 GCA_964655185.1 uncultured Nitrospirales bacterium
TACCTTAAAAATCTTGAAGACCTAAGACAATTACCTATAACCGAAGGGACTCCTCCAGTAAGACTATGCGATATCGCCAAAATAATGGAATCCGTAGGACCAAGTGATATCAGAAGAATAGGACAAAAGAGAACAGCAATAATTACAGCAAACATCCAAGGTAGGGACCTAGGAAGTACTTCAGCAGAAGTTATGGAAAAATTAAGAGAGGTAGAAAAACCTCGAGAGTTCTTCATAACATTAGGTGGACAAAACAGGGAATTAACCACATCTTACCAAAGTTTAAGGTTTGCTCTATTTCTCGCGGTATTTCTTGTTTATGTTGTTATGGCAGGTCAATTTGAGTCAATTTGGCTACCATTCCTTGTTATGTTTTCGGTTCCGTTAGCATTTATCGGTGTAATATTAGCATTATATTTAACTAACACAAGTTTGAGCGTAACTGTATTCTTAGGGGGAATAGTATTAGCAGGTATAGTAGTAAATAATGCAATTGTTCTCATAGATTATACAAATCAATTGTTAGCAAGAGGATTTTCTCTATCTGACGCAATAATCACTGCTGGCTCAGTAAGGTTGCGTCCAATATTAATGACTACACTTACTACAGTTCTAGGATTACTACCAATGCTCATATCCCGCGGAGAAGGTTCGGAATTAAGGTATCCCCTTGCTCTAACTATTGTAACAGGTTTAAGTTCAAGTACTTTACTTACATTATGGGTAATACCTATGGCTAATTATATGTTCTCCTTATTAATAACCAAAGCCACTAAGAAATGAGAAATATTCTGCCTGAAATATCGATAAAAAGACCTGTTACAGTTGTAATGATTTCCATTTCGTTGCTTGTGCTTGGCTATATATCCTGGAATAGAATTCCACTAAAGTTCTTACCAAAAGTTGATCGTCCCTATATCGGATGTTTCATCCCCTACCCTGGAGGCTCCCCTGAGCAAGTAGAACAACAGATAGCAATTCCTGTAGAAGGTGAGTTCAGAACTATCCCGGGGTTGAGGAGTATTTCATCCACGAGTTCACCCAACGGGTGTATGGTAAATTTATGGTTCGATTTAAACACTGATATGACCATCGCAACTGCAGATGTCAGGGATAGGATAGAAAGGCTTAAATTAGTGCTTCCCCAAGAAGTAGATAAAATTTTCATACAAAGATTTAGTTCAGAATCAATCCCTGTTATTGCTATAGGTCTTTTCAAAGCAGGAGACGAAGAAAATTATGTTTATCTTATCAGGACGTCTTTAATACCAAGATTGAAAAGATTAGAGGGAGTCGCTGATATTAGGTTAATCTCTCCTATTCCCGAAAAAGAGGTCCTAATTGAAGTATCACAAAATACATTAAACAGCCTTAATCTACCCATCATTTCCATACTGAACAAACTCAGAACCTCCTCGATTAGTATAACTGCTGGTTCTATAACGCAAAATGATACAAAATATTTTGTAAAAGTTAACTCAGAATTCAAAAAACTATCAGATATCGAAGACATAATAATTAACGAAAAAGGGTTAAGACTCAAAGATATTGCTACAGTAAGATTTGGCTCCCGTGAAGAATCACAAAGGGTATCTTTAGATGGTAAAGGGGGAGTTGTCCTGCTTGTAATTAAAGAATCCGAGGCTAATGCGGTTAATGTTTGTAATTCCGTAAAACAAGAAATTGAAAAAATATTAAACGAGGAGGCTTTTCAAGGAACCACTACAAAAATTTTCTTTGACCAGTCGGATTTAATAAACAGAGCATTGAACAACTTATTTAGCGAAGGAATCTACGGCGGTATAATGGCTTTTACAGTACTACTACTCTTCTTACACCGTTTAGTACCCACGTTAATTGTCTCTTTTGCAATACCTTCCTCTCTAATGATTGGTTTAATTTTTATGTTCTTTTCTGGTATGTCTCTTAATATTATCACTATGGTCTCTTTAATTATATCCGTAGGAATGCTGGTAGACAATGCTATCGTAGTTGTAGAAAATATAATTAGATACCAACAACTTGGCTATGACAAAAAAACAAGTGCTGTAAGAGGAGCGTCAGAGGTCGGAATGGCAATCACTGCCTCAACTATCACAACCATAGTAGTTTTCCTACCTATGTATTATCTCGAAGCAGGTAGAATGTCAGTTTTTATGAAACAGTTAGGGGGTCCCTTAATTGTTTCATTATTAGGGAGTCTCGGACTAGCCTTAACTATAGTGCCTCTAATACTTTCCTATGAGAACCTTTCCAATAACGATTTTTCAGATGAAAACAAATTAACAAGTCGTTTGAGAAAAATTGGTAAAGCCACATCTGAATTTTTCGGACAATATGAAATAATAGAAAAGATGAAAAAAATCTTAGAGTATTCCCTTAAATGGAGCTTAGAAAATCGATTATCATTTTTGCTCATTTTGTCAATATTTCTAACTTTTTCATATCTTATACCACTTCAATCTGTAGGGATGAAAGATTTAATAAAATTAGATACTAGAGAGATAGATATTAAAGTTAAATTAGACCAAAATTTTGACCAATTAAAAGTAAGAGATTTGTTCGACCAATTGGTTCAAAATATTGACGTATTAAGGGAGAAGTTAGCAATTAAAAATATTCTACTATTCCACGGTAAAAATGGGGGAGAAATACACGTTTACCTATACACCGAAGACGATGGAGAAATAGGGAGAAATCCTCCTTGTACTACAGAAGAGGCTTTGGAGATTATAAAAAACACCTTACCAAGGTATATTCCGGGTGGAAGTTTGGAATTTACTATAGCCGACACAGGAGAATCGGGGACATTAAGAGAAGTATCACTAAGACTTACAGGTACTGATAATAATGTTTTATATGACCTATCTCAGTTGGTAAAAGAACAACTTCTTAAAGACCCTATATTCTCAGATATTAGAGTTGATGTTGAACAGAAAAAGGATGAGTTAAGAGTGAATATAAATGAAACTCTTGCAGATGAACAAGGGGTAAATCCACTTGTAATAGCCCAAACCATCGATACTGCCCTCAGAGGTGCTCAAATTCCATATATGAAAGAAGTATCCAGAGAAATACCTGTTTGGTTACAATTTGAAGAAAAAGACAGACAAAATAAAGCCAATCTTGATAACTTGCTTGTTCTGTCAAACAAGGGGACTCTAGTACCATTAAGTCAGGTTACCGAATATACCCGAAAGCCTGGCCCAGAGATTATAAAAAGATACAATGGTAGGAACGTAATAAATCTATATGCCAAAGCAAATACAGAGGATTTAATATTAATAAAATCAAGGCTTCAAGAAATTCTTAACAAAATTGACCTACCGTATGGCTACACACTGAATTATGGAATAGAACTTGAAGAAATTCAGACAAATCTCACCAATTTCATGTTCACTATGAGCATGGCAATTGTACTAATATATATTGTAATGGCAGGAAGTTTCGAATCGTTTTTATTCCCATTTATTATTTTAACTGTAGTCCCTCTTTCCCTTGTAGGTTCATCGTGGACTCTATATTTCCTGAACGCTCATTGGGACGTGATAACACTAATAGGATGTGTGCTCATGGCAGGGGTAATTGTAAACAATGGAATTGTAATAGTAGACCATATAAATTTCCTGAGAAAATCAAATCCTACAAGTCCCAGAGCAGAAATAATTATCCAAGCGAGCAAGGATAGGCTAAGGCCTGTATTTATGACAGCATTAACTACCATACTTGGATTAGTACCCCTTGCTATCGCCAAATCGGGTGGTGCTGTAATTTTTTCAGGTTTAGGCAAGGCGTTAGTGGGTGGTCTTTCTTTTGGGACTATCCTTACCCTTTTAGTTATCCCTGTGTTTTACACAATAGGTGACGACATCGAAAATCTAATTACCCGATTAATATACTCCATACGATATTTAAGGAAATCCAAGCCGATGTTAACCCCAAAAGCGAGTAAATACTCCTAATGCATAAGTTAAAAAAGAAAAAGTTATTAGTAGATTACCCAAAACTTAATATTTTGATATACACCATCAATTTATGATACTCTATAATACCTTCCGTATATTAATAAACTTAGTAAACTTATATAAGGGTCTCTGTTATGATTAAACCCATAGTTGCTGGCAATTGGAAAATGAATAAAAAGGTAAGTGAAGCCTTAGAATTAGTAAGGAATTTAATAACATTAGTTAAAGATATTACACAGGTAACCATAATAGTGTGCCCACCTTTTACTTCCCTTTACGCGGTAGGACAAGAAATTAAAGGTACTAATATTGAAATGGGTGGACAAAATTGTTATCTCAAAGAGTCAGGAGCGTTTACTGGTGAAATATCTCCCCAGATGTTAATAGATGTAGGTTGTACTTGGACAATTTTAGGCCATAGTGAACGCAGACAGTATTTTAACGAAACAGATTCTTTTCTAAACCAAAAGTTGAAATACGTGCTTACCACCGGTTTAAAGGTGATGTTCTGCGTAGGCGAAACTTTAGAAGAAAGGGAAGAAAATCTTACGGAATCAGTATTGAGAAGGCAGATCATCGAGGGGTTAAGGGGGTTACAACCTTCTGACCTAAAAAACATAGTAATTGCTTACGAACCAGTCTGGGCAATTGGCACAGGGAAAAATGCTACTCCTGAACAAGCTCAAGAAGCCCACGCCTTCATAAGAGCACTGATAGGAAAAGAATTCGGGGAAGAATCGGCTAAAAATATACCTATTCAATATGGAGGTAGTGTAAAGCCTGAAAATGCAAAAGAACTTATCTCTCAGGAAGATGTAAACGGCTTTCTTGTAGGAGGTGCATCATTAAAAGCAGACAGTTTTGCTCAAATTATTAAGGCTTGTGTACCATAAACCTTAACTAAAAAGGAATTTTAGTAAGTATGTTGAGTGAAATTTTCAGTTTATCTACATTATGGTGGATATTATTAATAGGTATTTACCTTCCGTGTTCAATAGGACTTATTATTATAGTGCTTCTACAAAAAGGTAAAGGGGCCGGATTTGCCGGTGCTTTTGGTCTAAGCCCTGGCTCTGAATCAGTTTTCGGACCTAAACTTGCAAGAACTTTACCACAAAAACTCACATACATCGGTGCAGGGATATTTATGGTCCTTGCAATAGTTCTCTCGGCACTATCTGGAAAGGTTGGCAAGGGTGTAGCCCCTGAGTTAGTCAGAGGAGAATTAACCGCAGAAGAAAGTAAAGCGTTGGACGAACTTTTTTCAAACCAACCACAGACATCTAATACTACTACACCTGTTATAGTAGAAGAGAAACCCACACAAAATACCCCCCCATTGGAAGTTTCTAATCCTACACCATCTGAAACTTCATCAAACCAAGCACCTACTCCACAGGAAAACTCTCCAAACCATAAGTCGAATCAGAATCAAATCTCACAATAGTGAGATTACCCTTAATTGAGTTAATATACCTACTAAAAGTAAAATAAATTTACTTTTCTCAGGTCAAAAAGAAAATGGATAAAATTTTAATATGGGGAAATACCCCCTTAAAGGGAAGTGTCCAAATAAGAGGGGCTAAAAATGCGGTCCTACCTTTGATGGCAGGTGCTCTTTTAGCCAGTGAATCGTGTATCCTTTATAATGTCCCGTGCCTCCATGATGTATTTACAATGGACAAGATATTAACCCAAATGGGGGTTGAAATAGAATTCACGGGTAGATTTATGACGATAAAAACTTGTTCCTGTATAAACCCATATGCCCCTTATGACCTTGTTAGAAAGATGAGGGCTTCCTTTTTTGTATTAGGACCATTACTGGCTAGATTTGGAAAAGCAAAGGTATCACTACCGGGGGGATGTGCAATCGGGACAAGACCAGTAGACATCCATCTTAAAGGGCTAGAAAAGTTAGGAGCAAAAATTACATTAGAAGAAGGTTATGTCATAGCAGAGGGTAAATTAAAAGGCACGGATATATATCTCGATTTTCCCAGTGTAGGTGCTACCGAAAATTTAATTATGGCAAGCACTTTAGCAGAAGGAATAACAAGAATTTATAATCCTGCACAGGAACCAGAAATAGTAGACCTTGCAAATTTTCTAAACAAATTAGGTGCTAAAATAACGGGTGCAGGTACTGAAGTTATAACGATAGAAGGCGTAAAGGAATTGGGAGGATGTGAACATACAGTTATACCAGACAGAATTGAAGCAGGTACTTTCTTAATAGCAGGGATAGCAACCCAAGGCGATGTTCAGGTAAATTCCGTTATACCTGAGCATCTCACAACATTTCTAACTAAACTATCAGAGGTTGGAGCAGAAATAGAGGTTGGAAAAGATTACATCCGAGCAAGAGCCTCTTCTGATAGACTTAAACCCACAAGTATTACTACTCTCCCCTATCCTGGTTTTCCTACCGATCTACAGGCACAAATGATGGCTCTCCTTTCCTGTGCAGATGGTACAAGTATCATAAAAGAAACCATATTTGAAAACAGGTTTCTTCACAGTGCTGAATTGTGTAGAATGGGAGCAAATATTACCTTGGAGGGGAATACTGCGATAATCAAAGGGGTAGAATACTTAAAGGGAGCTCCTGTAATGGCTTCAGACCTGAGAGCAAGCGCTGCTTTAATAATAGCAGGACTAATGGCAAAAGAAGGCGAAACGATTATTTCAAGAGTATATCATTTAGATAGAGGCTATGAAAGAATAGAAGAAAGGTTAGCAAGTTTAGGAGCAAAAATTAAGAGAATTACTGAGGAGTAACAAAATGAGAAAATTTCACATAAAGTCTGACGAAGATTTAGCATTAACAAAAAAATGGATTGTGGATAGAGTAAATCAGAGCTTAACCGACAACAACTCTCAATCAGTCGTTGACACTGTCAAATGGATTATAGAAATGGTTCTAAAAAATGGGGATGAAGCAATAGCAGAATTTACTGAGCGGTTTGACGGTGTAATTCTGACTCCTGAAGAATTTGAAATACCTAACGAAGAAATCATAAGAAGATTTAACCAGGTTGACCCAAGAATACTTACAATTATTGAAAAATCCGCAGAAAACATAAAGGAATTTCATTCCAAGAACCTACGGACTTCCTGGGAAGAGACATACGAAGACGGAACTGTAATTGGACAAAAAATAATACCAATAGAAAGAGTTGGAGTATACGTCCCAGGGGGAAAAGCCTTTTACCCGTCTTCAGTTTTGATGAATATTAT
The DNA here is from genome assembly GCA_964655185.1 of uncultured Nitrospirales bacterium. Taxonomy (GTDB): domain Bacteria; phylum Hydrogenedentota; class Hydrogenedentia; order Hydrogenedentales; family Hydrogenedentaceae; genus Hydrogenedens. The sequence continues at coordinate 7,206 of CAZZMK010000331.1, forward strand.
TCCGGCCAAGATAGCAGGTGTTAAAGAAATAATTATGGTATCCCCTCCATCATACAACGGAACAATACATCCGCTAATTCTTGCTTCCGCACAAATTGCAGGTGCGGATAGAATATTCAGAATAGGAGGTGCTCAAGCGATAGCAGCCCTTGCCTATGGAACAAAAACCATTCCAAGCGTAGAAAAAATCACAGGTCCCGGAAACATCTATGTTGCAGTAGCGAAATCACTCGTGAGAGGGACAGTAGAAATAGATTGCGAGGCAGGTCCTTCTGAAGTAATGGTCATTGCAGACAAGACAGCAGACCCTAAGTATGTCGCTGGTGAACTTCTTGCCCAAGCAGAGCACGACGAAAAGGCCTGCTGTGTACTCATTACAACTGAATCCGAACTCGAGATTGTGAAAAAGGTAGAGTTACAAATCAACAACTTTATAAACTCTTTGCCACGAAAAGGTATTATAGAAGCATCCCTTAATAATTACGGAGCAATAATAATCACGCGCAACTGGGATGAACTAATTGATTTAGTAAACTATTTTGCACCTGAACACTTAAATATTCAAACAGAGTTCCCGAGAAAAATTGAAACAAAAATAAGAAATGCAGGTGCAATTATGCTTGGTGGTATGACTCCAGTCGCAGTAGGTGATTACATTGCAGGTCCAAACCATATTCTCCCTACAGGTAGAAGAGCAAGATTTGCTTCCCCTTTGACCGCTGATGATTTCAGAAAAGTTACTAATTATATATATTATTCACGTTCAAGATTGCTCCAAGAAAGTGAAGATATCATAAAATTTGCTGAGTCAGAAGGGCTTAATGCCCACGCATTTTCAGTCAAATTAAGAATCTCCCAGGGAGACAAAACAAATGAGTAGGTACTGTAATAAGAAACTTAAATCAATGGAGGGATATATCCCAGGCGAACAACCAAAACAAGAAAATGTAATAAAACTCAACACAAATGAAAATCCATATCCCCCTTCTCAGAAAATATTTGATTTTTTGAAAAACGTCTCACCCGAAAGTTTGAGAAAATATCCCGACCCGCTCGCAACAAAACTTAGAAAAAAGATTGCTGAAACTTATAATCTACCTGGAGAAGAGTGGACTATTGTAGGAAATGGAATGGATGACATAATCTCCATAGCGATAAGAACTTTTGTAGATCCAGAAGAAGAAATTTCGGCAACTTATCCTACCTATACTTTGTACGAAGTCTTATCACAAATACATGGCATTAAATTTAGTTATCACGAGTTAGACGAAAATTTTGAACTTCATCCACCTTATTCCTGGGAAAAATCTAAACTTGTGTTTATTACACATCCAAATGCCCCAAGTGGAGTCCCAGTGTCACCAACCACACTTCGGGAAATACTCGATGATGATAGCAAAGTTTTTTTCTTAGATGAAGCGTATGTAGATTTCGCTGATTACAACTATTTATCCTGGGTTTTGAAATATCCCAACATTATCGTAGGGAGAACATTTTCAAAATCGTTCAGTTTAGCAGGTATAAGATTAGGTTTTGCTGTTGGAAATCCCGAATTGATAAAAGACATGATGAAAGTAAAAGATTCTTATAATGTAAATCATATTACGCAGATGATAGGAATAATTGCACTCGAAAATATAGAATATTCAAAAGCCAATATCGAGAGAATCAAATCTACTCGAAAATTGTTAAGAGAAAATCTAATCGAATTAGGTTTCACAGTTCCAAACTCACAATCTAACTTTCTCCTTGCATTGTGGGATAAAAAACCTACTGCCAAGGAAATTTATCTTCTGCTGAAAGAAAGAAATATTTTTGTTCGCTATTTCCCTCATAGAAGACTTGAAAATGCATTGAGAATTACTGTAGGTACAGATGAACAATCGAAGATACTACTAGAGAATTTAAGAGATATCCTCAATCATTAATTCCCATTCTTTTTGCTATCAGAAGAAACTCCCATCTTCTTGATTTCTTCAAGTTGTTTCCAGTAGTTCTCTAATGCCTCTCTACCTTTAGGAGTTATCTTAAATTCGGTATGTGGAATTTTACCATCAAAAGATTTTTCCACCTCTACATAGCCAGCCTTTTCTAACTTATCCATATGAGACGATAAATTGCCTTTAGTAAGACCAAGTGTATTTAGAAGAAAATTAAAATCAGCAACTTCTACTCCAGCCAACATAGTTAATATTCTCAAC
>CAZZMK010000332.1:0-5184 GCA_964655185.1 uncultured Nitrospirales bacterium
ACACGACGCTCTTCCGATCTTCTCGCATATCCATATAATCTCATCCTTTGAATAAAGAACTTGTTTTACAGATAGCACTACGCCTTTTTTGGCTAATGTTACTTTGCTTAACGATACTTCTGCTCTTAGAATTTCTTCTGAAGGGATTTCTTTCAACTTTTTTATATAATTACTTAGGTGTAAGAAACCTACAGGATTAAGAGATACTTCAGGGATTGAAAAAAGTTTAAGTTGAAGTGGCATAATAGCAATAAATGGAAAAGTAAGGTGAACTTTTTCATTTGGGGTAATACTGAAAAATTCGTTGTATTTCCTTACCCAATCTTGTCTAAGCACAAGATTTTCATATACCAATTTCACATTGGGATTGGTAAGTAGGTTACCAAAATTGGTGCTATTAATCATTAATAAAAACATTGAATAAGGTGAGGGTAGCTTTTCTACTTTAACAATCCTCTCCATAAGATTTCTCCTTATTTTTAGATAACTATTGGCGGACTCAATAAATTGAAATAGGTTTGGTAGTAACTTTATTGTGATACTGTTACCAAGTGCTGGATTTTTTCGAATCGCTTAGGACCTATTCCTGAAACATTTAATAATTCTTCAACAGATTGAAAAGGTTTATTTTTCCGGTACTCTATAATAGAATTTGCCAAAACAGGACCGATTCCAGGCAAACTTTCAAGTTCTTTCTGAGAAGCGGTATTCAAATTAATCAAGTTGGACGTTTCTTCTGAAGTGACATTTTCCGATTTATAAGTTTTACTTTCTTGTGATTTATTGTTAGGTTCTGTAGCAGAAACTGTGTAGTTTAACTCAGAGGTATAAGTATATCCTACCGGTTGTGTAGGTCCTTTTACACTAATAAAATTCCCTTCTTTAACTATTTTTGCTTTTTCGGGAATTACCACAGTAGTTCCATCTATTAACGGTGCTGCGAGATTAATGTATCTTAATTCCGCGTTAGGGAGAGGACCACCTGCAAGGTCTAATAAAGACTGTAAGCGAGTATTCGGCTCAACCCAGTACATCCCAGGATTTTTAACTGCACCTTGAATTGCAACTCCTATTACCTCCGTAGTAGTAGAATTGTTTGATGGAGACCGTATTGCTATTTCTTTTTGGTTTTTAACATCCAAATAAGTGGTAGTAACGGAGATTGAGTTATCTTTTTTGCCTTCGTTATGTTGTGTAGGGTCCTCCTTGGGAACTTTAGAGTTGTTCTCTTCTTTTGAAGTTAATGAATTAATAGGTGTTGTAGATATAATAAAGTTTTGTTCGGCATTTTCTTTTGTATTTCTAAGATACATGTATGCCCCGCCTACAACAGATATGATTACAATAAATATCCATAAAATATATCTTCCGTAGTACCACTCCTGGTCAGTGATTATTATGCGCATATAATCCCCTTCTTTTTACGGATTAAAGAGTAGAAAAAAGATACCCTTATATGCAAACTATTGATTCTCTAAAAATGTTGGATCGCTTTAGAGATTTTTAGATTTACTGAGTAACTTGCTCACTCCTAGCCTTCTTTGTTGCCTTTTTCCACTTATAGGGGGGGATAGTAGACTCTTTGGGTTTCAAGATGTCATGTCCAAGATATTTTTCCATCTCTGTTTTCATTGGAGCACTTTTGCCGGATTCATATACCTCTTTTTGCTCAGGGCTCAACTCCGGTAAGTCTTGTTCTACAACTGAACAGGTCAGAAAGATTAACAACTCATTAACTTGAGCCTTCCTCTGGTTTGTCTTGAAAGCCACATTAAGTATTGGGATATCTCCTAATACGGGTATTTTCTTTACTGTAGCACTGTCATTTCTTTTTCTTAATCCACCAACGAAAATTGTTTGTCCTGAATTAATATGAAGAGTACTCGTAACCTGTCTTAAGTCTTCTATTGGTATTCCATTGAATTCACCAACAATTACGCTTTCTTTACCTTTCAAATCAACTATTATATGATTATCGTGAGTTACGCGTGGAGTAACTTCCAGCACTGTACCTACTTGCTTAAATCTAGTATTAGTTAACGCACCGCCTTGACTTGTTTGGGTTAAGTCAATGTATGGAATTTCCTGTGAAATGGTTATAGTTGCAGGACGATTTTCCACTGTAGCCACCACAGGATTTGATACTAAGTGTCCATTTCTATTTCTCACCTCAGCCTGAATAACTCCTTTCCAATCTATCTCATTCGTAAGGATGCTGAAAGTAAGGTTTCCTATTGTCTGTCCCATTATAGTACTTCCACCTAATTCCAATTGCTGTAAGTTGCCTATCTTTCTCCCTTCGGGTCCGTACATAACAAAATCTCGCCAACTTTGATGCCTTACCGCTTTCATTAACCAATCAATACCCGTCTGAGCCTCATCATCAAGAGTAGCATCTACTACCATTGAATCGATTAATACTTGTTTTACAGGAACATCGAGATTTTTTACTATCTCTTTTACTTGTTCTACTACTACCGGCATATCTGTAACGATGATATGTCTTGCTCTGCTATCCGCAGACACATTTCCGGTTTTGGGTGTAAGAATTTTCTGAATGGATTTCGCAAGTTCATCCGGGTCAGCATAGTTAAGTTTTATAGTAGTGGTTACAGTAGGAATTACAGGCTTTGCAATATCTAACTCTTTAGCCATCTGAGATAAGCCCAGAGTAAATTCTTCAGGACCAGAAATTATTACTACATTGGTCGTGTCATTTGCGCTGAGTGTAATATATTCGCTTCCTTTAGTGCCCTTCGAAATTTCCTCAAGAACCTTCCTTACTTCAGAAGCCTTAGCATTTTGCAGTTTCACAACAGTTGTTGTCCTATCACTTGCAATTGCCTCTTCATATGGAACGATTCTATATATATTTTCCTCCTGAACAAGTCCTAGTCCATTCATCCTCAGTGCCGCTTCTATTGCTCTTCTCAAGGTAACCCTCTTCAAACTCATTGTAACATCGCCTTTTAGGTCTGTACCTGCAATTACATTTATCCCAGCTTTATATGCAAGGAGAGGTACAAGTTTTGAAAGAGGCATTTTTTCACATTCAAAGTCAATTATCGTATCTAATCCCTGAGGGGATGGCTTAATCAGTTCGTGAGGAGCTTTCGGCTGTTCTTGTGGTTGGCTTACTGCTTTTACTTCCTCGGCAACTACTTTAGTTTGAGTTTGAGGTGTTTCAGGAGGGGTGGTTGTTTGAGAAGATATTTCTTCATTTTCTTCTAATGCTCTCAACTCACGGGTAATTTCGGCTGTTGCACCTGTGGCTTGTTCAGGGGTAGTTTCTCTTGGGGGTGGGGGAGAGGGAACCTGTTCAGCCTCTACTGGTGCTTCAGTTTGTGTGGATACCAAAGACTGTTGAGACTCTTTTTCTTTCGGTTGCTCTACTTCTGTTTCTTGGTCTTGAGCAGATGATTGTGAAAAAGTAGGTTCAGTTTCTGCATTTATCTCTTCTAAAGGTTGTTGCGCCTTTGGTTGAGACTCTTCAACTGGTTCAGCCTCTCGTATCTCTATCCTTTTTTCTTGAAATCCTATGTTTCCGACAGATAACGATTGTGAACCTGTTATATCTTGGTCAGGTTGAGCCAAAGTTTCCGGGATAGTAATTAATTTATTCGGTTCGGTGGATATGGCGAATCGTTTTGCCAATTTTAATTCCGCTTCTTCTTTTATGCGAAATAAGTTCTCATTTAGTGAAGTTAGAATTGTATCTTGTGCTGTTTTATCACTGCTGTTTGGTTTGATGAGTTCTTCAAGATTATTTTTCAAATTACTTAGTGAAGTTGCAACCTTTTCTTTGCACACCTTAGGTACTTTTATGTATAGTTCATCATTTATCCTCTCAACTCTATACTTAACATCTTTGGAGAGACTGATAGAAAGTTCATAGTTATTCCCGTTTTCGCTTGACATAACATATTCAATAAAATTCGGCTTGTTCTCTGTTAAATAAATTTGCAAGTTTTCTAACAAGTATTTGTTACCCCGATTTGTAATAAATTTTGTTGTTTGAGAGTCAGGTGTACCTGTTACAACTGAAATCTCGGGGTTAATTTTGAGATTTAATACCCATTCGAAGTCCTTTTCTTGCCAACCATATTTTGTCGTCTCTCCAACTATGTTTACAGTAAGTAATGCCACAGGCAGAATTAGACAAAATAACTCGATTTTCATTTTCGTTGTATTCCTTTTTGTTCTGTTTTTTGGTGCAGAGATAAAAGGAATATACCTTACCACATCTTCAAACATTTTATTGCTCCTTTAATTTTACAGGGAATAATGTATCTTCTAATCTCAAAATTACCTTATTAGGCTCAATCTTATATACTTGTACCCTATCAGGGAAAGTATATCCCTCGGGGACAAGTTTATCATCTACTATTGCAAGAGGCTGATACTCATCCCAGATTATTCCGGATATCTTCTTGTTTAAAACTTGACCCGGCGCCACATCTGTGCTTGGAACAGGCGTTTCTAACTCGAACAAAGTTTTTGGAAGAAGTCCTACCAAAGGAGTCATAGGATTTCTTGGAGGTACTACTTCTTGAAAATTAAACTGAACAACCTGAATACCTGCAAGTAGACGCTCAATTATTTCGTCAACGTTTTCTTCCAATTCTTCTATGTTAGGTGTAATTTCTTGAGTTAAAGAAGGAGTAGGAGAAGTTGTTCTCTGTGTACCCTTTTGAGTAGTAGTTCTGGTGGTAGTTGCTCTTTGGGAGGTAGTTGGTTGAGTAGGAGGCTTAGGTTTTGCAATTACAAACTGGTAAATCAACACTGCTACTAAAACTACGAGTAATATTACAGCAATTATTATTTGCCTCTGCTGGTTCATGATGTCTTTTGTCCTGTATTTGCTTGTTGAGTTTCGGTTTCTACTTCTTTCTCTACAAATCTAAATGTACTCAATATAAACTTAGCCTCACAAACACCGCCTTTTTCAGGCCCTATGTCTAAATCAGAAATTTTGAGGTATCTCTTGTCCCTTTCTAAAAGATTTATAAAGGACAGTATTTGATTAAATGTACCTTTTGCTACTACTTGATACGGTATTACTTCTTTGGAAGCATCAATTGTAGTTGGCAGTGGAACAAGTTGAGTTCTTAATCCTAAACTATCTCCCATACTCTCAAATTGTTTCATTAGTTTGGGTACCTCTCTTTGTCCCGGAAGCCTTTC
>CAZZMK010000333.1:0-4134 GCA_964655185.1 uncultured Nitrospirales bacterium
CTCTCTTAAATAATAGTTTTTTACAACTTTATTCCATGAGCAGTTTGATATTACATGATTTTTGGCATTATGACCAATTTCAGACTGTAATTCTCGGTCGGATAGAAGTTTTCTAAGTGCTTCTTTAAGTGATTCTACATCTCCAGAAGTAAATAGTAAACCTGTTTTACCATTCGTTATTATTTCCTTGAGTCCACCTATATCACTTGCTACCACTGGAGTTCCACAAGCCATTGCTTCGAGGGTTACAAGTCCAAATGGTTCTTCCCAAACACTTGGAACTACACATATATCAACCATTCTATATACTTCAGGTAGTTGATAGTAACTTTGCCATCCTATAAATTTTACCCACTCCGGAAACCCTGGTTGCCACGGTGAAGTGCATATTAGTTCAAGAGTAGGAAAATCTTTTTTAATTGTTTCACATGCCTTTACTAATAATAAAAGACCTTTCGATGTATCCTGAATCCTTCCAGAGGCAAGTATCCTAATGGTATTTTCTTTTGTTTTTTGCTTTTCTATGGGATAAAACAAGTTTGTATCGACCCCGCCTGGAATGGTTACTACCTCTGGATGATATTTGCTCCATACTTTTTTCATTGGCTCCGAGTATACCCAAATGGCTTTAATTTTTTTTATGCTGTTCATCACTAATTGATAGTAATTATTTGTATATGCTTTTACGGCTAAGTATTCTTCTAACCAAGGGTCTATTGACTGTGAAGTAAATTTATTTTTACTGTGATTAAGAAAGCACTTTATACAAAAGTTGGGGGAGGAGAGATAGTCTAAAGTGCAGGGAGAATTATTTCTAAATCTTTGAATATCCTTTTGGCATATCAATTCATAAGCATACTCCCGCCAGACTATTGGGCTTTCATCTCCAAGCCAGGTTGTAACAATTGGTTTCAAGAAAAAAGAGTTTCCAACAATAATTATCTCAGGGTTAAATTGATGAACTTTATTCAGAAGTTCGGACCTTACCAACTTAAGGACTCGGGAATTTAGGTTATCTACATCTATGCAAGATATTTTGAAGTCGTGAAAATTTTCTGAAATATTCCCTCTGGTCAGAGTTTTAGTTTTTATCGTTATGAGTAGGATTTCATTGCCGAGATTCCTTAGTTCTCTCAAAACATTATAGGTATCTACATCAGCACCACCTCTTGGGGGCCAGCAAAATAGAAGGTCTATGACACAAATTTTCATACTATCCCAATAGTTTTTGGTTATCTATGTTTATTTGAACCATACCATTGACTACCACCGTGGTCTAAGTGGAGCAATACGATGTTTTCTAATCTGTATTCAGGTCCATATTTATCCACAACTGACCTTCCGAAAAACCAATCTGCTCCTTCGAAATGTTGAAACTCTGGGTATAATATTTCTTCGAAAATTTCTTTTCTACAACATTGACAGTAGCCAATCGGGATTCCTTGTGCTTCTTTTTTTCTGTACTCACCAGGACCATTGACAAGTTCAGAATAACATTCCCAGGGCTTTATTTGGTCTAATAGTATTTTTGCAGTGATATCAGGGGGTAGCATTTTTCTACCATCAGGTGCTACGAATAGTTGAGAACTTGGTACTTTAAGTAATTCTGAGATAAACTCAGGCGGTAAAACTATATCTGCATCGAGCAGTACAATCCAATCTCCTGAACAATATGGCAAAGATGTATTTATTAAAGCCCCTTTCGACTTCCACATACTTTTGCTAAAAGGCGACCTAACTACTTTTATATTCGGAAAGGTCATTTCAAAGCACTCTAGGACATCTTCTGTAGCGTCTAATCCAGGGATGTAAGCAACAACTACTTCTATTTCGGAGAAATCAACATTTTTTTGATTGGCAATACTCAATAGTGAAATGCGAAGTCTTTGTGAGTATTTCGCACAAACATATAGTATTGAAACTTTTTTGCTTAGGGATGACGAGTCCCCCAAATTGTCTTCTGGTTTCCATAATGTAATTCCCTGGGTAACAATTTCTCCATCTATATTCCAAATAGATATGCGAGGTTCAAGTACAGAGGGTAGGTAATCGGGTACTAAATGGAGATTGTGAAATTCTACAGGATGTACTAACTCCTCGTCCCTCAGAAGAGCATATTTCCCGTCTTTTTCTATGTGCAAAGTGAGTGTATGCGAGGGTGCTATCATAGGGCACAATATTTTAGTCCACGGTCCAAAACTGAATCCAATTAGTTCAGCAAAACCACCACCGAAAGTTACTGAAATTGTAAGAGGAGGATTGGTTTTACAAAGAGGTGTACTAACTAATTCTCCGGTGTTGAAGGAAAACCACCTCACACCTCCTGGCATATAGTGAGTAGTTCTATCTTCTATTTTGTAGTCTTCAGGAAGAATTTCTTTCCACGGTTTAGTTGTTGAAGTAATTTTTAGCGCTTTTAGTTTTAAGTTGGGGATATCTGAATAATATTCAATAAGTTTTTCTTCAACTTTGTCTATGTTCGGTGTAATATCTTTTCTAAAATATAATGGGTCTCTTATAGGATTTCCTTTGATAGGCTCAGGGGAAAATTTAGTATTGAAAAAAGGATTTTTTCCTTGGTCGCAAATATATTTTAGGGCACAAGATGAACATAAAGGTCCCAATTTTTTTTCTGCCTCTTTTCTGTATTTGTTTAGGCGATGCTCTATTTCTTTGACGTTTTCGGGTAATTGTTTGGGAAGATTTTTACCTCTAATGTGTCTTGTAAGTTTATGAAGAGCCCAAACTGGGATATATAGAATTGGATGATTAAGTATCCAAGGGATTATGAGATGGTCTATACCGCTATGAAATGAAGTTTTCTCTTTTAGTTTTATTTCTAATAACTTTCTAATTTTATAGGACCTCAGTTTATAGAGGGTGTCCGCAAATTCAAGTGCGTATGGTTCGTATAGTTGAGGATTGTATGGATATTGATATGTAGTTTGGACATGTGGATAAAGAGAAGGCTCTAATAAACAATATGGAATGCCAACCAAGTTTACACTGACGTTTTGTTTAGAAAGAAGAAAGACAATTTCATTTATTAATGCATTAGGTAACTTTTCATACCAATTTTTTCCCTCTTCTATGATAGGTAGAAATGGATGTTTCACCATAAACGATATTAATTTAGATTTACTGATGACTTCAAGGTACATATCTTTGAGAGAAATTAACAAGTCTTTTTTAAGAGGGATGTTTAGTAATATGGGTAAATTTAGTTCCGAACTTATGGTGAACCAGTCATTGAGCCGGTAGTTCGACTTATCTGGATTCAAGTAAAGTACCAGCCCAAGAACATCAAATTCCTTTATTGTAGAAATATTTGATGGAGGAGATTCAAAGTCAGTTGCTAAGTAGACAGGCAATTCTAATATTTCTTTCGAAAAAGATAATAATTCTTTGGTAACCTCTAAATTTTCATCTATATTTGTAAAAAATTCTACTTTTCTTAAGTGGAGGTTATCTTTGCATATTTTAAGCCATCTTTTTAAGTCCTCGAGGGGTATAATTTCATTGTACTTATTTCTATGGAATATAATCCCTTTTTTTGTATAGATTTTGTGGATAGGCATTGTAGTCCCCATAATTTATTTTTTAAGGATTAGATTTTTGATAGATTTTGCAACTTTATATACCGCTGGGAGTTCTTTCTTTGTTTTAAGTTTCCATAGCAAGAATTTTCTATTCCAATACCATTTTCCAGACGGGTGAGTTGCTTTGGTTCTAAATTTTTCATTCCAGAAATAACATACAGTACTACAACCATTACAACCGTTTTTTCCAATGGCTTTCTCTATTTCTCCCTTTATTTTCGGGTCTTCAGTTATTTCTTCAAGGGACCTATAGTTTATATTACGGGAATTATCTTTCGTCCAGAAAGGATAGTGCCAACAGGGTACTACCCATCCTTCCTCATCTATTCCCAAGTGGGATTTAGGTATTGGGCAATTCTCGCCTGGATGCATTATAAATTCAGGGTAACGAAAACTAATCTCAAAACCCTCTATCATTTCTGGTGTTAGAGATACATTTTTTTTGTAATTTTGGTCTCTTCGGAAAATTTCATAAAGTTGTTCTATAGCAACGGGCATTAATTCGAGTGGCACTAATTCTTTTTGGTGGTATGGC
>CAZZMK010000334.1:0-6278 GCA_964655185.1 uncultured Nitrospirales bacterium
ATGTTTCCTACAAGAAATAAAAATTTCTTAATATTGTTCGTTCTGATTTTCATAACTTTAATATTTGATGCCTGGTCAGGCACTCCAAGAATTCTCATCGTCGGTGATAGTTGGGCTGAAATAGTATGGAATGATAACATCTGGCCCTATGTGCTAAATTACTACGGACTGGGTCAGTGGGAAGTGCGAGGTGATAAAGTAGCCATTAGTGGCTCTACCGCGGAACAGTGGGCAGATGACTGGCCTAACCCACGCGATAATAATAACCCTGTCCGAACTTACTCACTATACAACGCTATTATGAACAATCCTACTATCGATATAGTTCATTTAAGTTTAGGGGGTAACGACCTTTTGTGGAAATGGAAAAGAGGCATGCAACCTCAGCCAGGCCCAAACAATGATGTTTTTGATGAGATTGAGACAGATTTAGCCACAGTCGTTGATTATATCCTTTCACTTCGTCCTGATATCAAGGTTGGTCTGGTGGATTATGACTATGTCAATCTATGGGAATTAGCCTTAGCGGGAAACCAAGCAGCTATTTTAATGCAAGCAAATCTTAATAATCCTACACCTACCGATTTAAATTCAGCCTTTGCAGAATTAGGACTACGCAAAAGAAATATTGCAAATAGTCGCAACAGGGTTGCTTACATACATAATTTCGGTTTACAACAATATCGACACGGACACCCAGGCTTCTGGGATGAAGGGCCCATATACCGTCCACCATTTCCTAGTAATTTCAGCCCTATTCCTGGCGACCCTCCAAACTATATCCCATACCCCGGTGGATTCATCGAATATCCTACTCCCCGTGCCGGGCTCGCAAATAACGGTGATGACCCAATACATCTGAATACGACAGGTTATCGTGACCTTTGCGGACATACGCTATATCAATTCTTTGCCAGTTGGCTAATGGATACTACTCCACCTTTTGTGGTGTCAATTACCAGAAATCCATCTGCTCCCAATCCTACAAATGCGCAAACTTTAGAGTTTATCGTCACCTTTACCGAAGATGTGGTCAATGTTACTACTGACGACTTTGTCATTGATGGTCCTGGTTTCTCAGGTGCATCAGTAATTTCTGTGACAGGCTCAGGTAACACTCGCATAGTAACGATAAATCGCGGAACGGGACAAGGAGACATTAGCATTGACTTAATCGACCGTGACACTATATATGATACTAACTGGCGAGTATTAGGAAATGAACTCGGACAAAATTTTGGGCAACGCAATGCGGATTACACCGCGGGCGAATCCTATACTATTGATATCACCTCACCTACAGTTCTTATTACTCCGGATACACCTCAACCGAATGAGACTACTTATGCTACATTTACCGCAACATTCAGTGAGCCTGTAATAGGATTGACTGCAAGCGATATACAGTTAACTGTTGCAGGTTCGGGAACAGCCCAGGTCACAAATTTTTCGGGAGACGGTGCAACATATACTTTCGGTGTGACCGTAGCAAGGACATCGGACATATTTGTCTCTATTACTATTCCAAATGGTGTATGTACCGACATTGCCGGAAATCCAAACCAGAGCAACACTTATCCCAATTACTATTTCAAACTTCCACCTTTCTCATCTTCAGATGTCTATCTAAGTAGTGGTGTGCTCGGCGATTTGATACTAAACTCAGGTGATACGCTCATCTTCTATACGGGGACTAATATCCTACAGCCATATTACCAAGTAAATTCTGGTCCTCAAATACAAGGGGAATTATTAGATATCGGTGGCGGAAACATGGTCGGAAAATTCAATTTCCGTTCAATCAATGTTCCTGCTGGCGTAACAATTAGTGTTTCCGGGACTAATCCATTAGTAATATCAGCCACAAGGGATATAGTCTGGAACTCGCCTGTAGATGTCTCCGGGAATGTCCCTGGCAGAGCAGGTGGTGGTATCGGAGGAAATGGTGGAACGGGCGGTAACGGTGGTGCTGGTGGAGCAGGTGCCACATCCGGCGGTGCAGGTGCTCCATCATCGCCTGGCGGAACAGGGGGCAACTACGGAAACTTTGGAAATGGCCAACCCGGTACATCATATTCAGGCTACGCCGGTGGCGTAGGTGGTCAAGGCTCAGCAGGTCAAAACGGTTCCTCCGGAGCAAATGGTTCTTCAGGATTTAATGGAATGGGAACACCCGGGTCAGGTGGTGCTGGTGGCGTTGGTGGGTCGGCATCTCCTGTTTGGAATAACGGCGGAGCAGGTGGTTCCGGTGGAGCACCCGGCGGAGGCGGAGGAGGTAACACTTGTGCAAATGGTAATCCAGGCGGAAACGGAGGCGATGGATACAATGGTGGAAACGCTAATCCGGGCGCCCCGGGAAATAATGGCCAAAACGGCTCTTCAGGCGGGAACGCCTCTTTCATCGCTCCCGCTGATGATTTAACCTTAGCAGGTGGTCCTGGAGGCGGAGGAGGTGGCGGTGGAGGAGGCGGTGGCGGTGGCCAAGGCGGAGGAAAAGGCGGGGGTGGTGGAAGTGGAGGTAGCGGGGGTGGTGGCGGTGCTGCGTGGAATCAGCCGTGTGGGAATTGTGGTTATTTAGATGGTTTCGGAGGAGCAGGGGGTGCCGGCGGAGCAGGGGGTTCTGGCGGAAATGGAGGAAATGGTGGAACAGCACCCAAAGCAAGGGATGGAGGAAAAGGAGGTGACGGTGGAGGAGTAATTGTCCTTTCTGCACGCGGTTTACTTCAATTTGGTGGTCAAATAGATATATCTGCAAGTGCACCAGGGAGTGGAGGAACTGTTGTTCCTGCAAATTCCGGGTCCCCCGGTATTGACCCAGGTAACAATTGGGGCTTGGGAAGTGCAGGAGAAGCAGGAACACCAGGGTATTTTGCAAATACCGCAGCATGGTGTATTCCTATCTCCGCAAATGGAGGTAATGGTGGTTCCGGCGGTCGGGGTGGTAGAGGTGGAATAGGCGGTACGGGAGGACAGAGTGGTTCCTCCGGGGCAGGCGGAAACGGTGGATTGGGGACACCGGGCATGGTGAAGTTACACGGGAGTATTATTCTGACTTCCGACGGGTTGATTGTTTGCAATAACCATACTACCGATAGCAGTTCAAGTATCATAGGAAGATTTACTCACATATCTAATATGCGTTCCCCATCCTACCCTGCCTTTTCTGATGATATCCTCATAGGTGTTACGCAAAACGATACGGTGTTAAAAGCACCCGCTCCCTATAATTTACTCATAAGCGCTCCACTAATTCCACAACTTGTCGGTGGTCCTGCGACTGGCGGATTTACCGAACCTAATTTCTGGAACAAGTCGCAAGTAGTAACGCCCGGCATCGACCTCGTGGAAATGGTCGTCCTTTCGGGCTCAAATTCACCATTCAAAGATTTCAAACAAATCTTCCTTGTCAACAATGGCGGGGCTGATGCGAAGGAAGTTGAACTATATGTGGACGGTTCGCCTACTTATTACATCGGCACTATTCCAAACGGTGCTATCTGGACTACAACTGTCCCTGAAGGATTGAATGTATCTTTCAAGGTAGGTATGGATATTACCCTCAGTCCCGCGCAAATAGAGACTTACCAAGGGGCTACATTAACAATAAACGCTAATGTTATAGGCGGAACAGGTACCAAATCTTATCGGTGGTTCCGAAATGGACAGGAAGTTACTATTACCTCTACTCCATCATTAGTGATTAATTCAGTGAATTTCTCGGATGCAGGCACATACACTGTAGAAGTCACAGACAGCACACATACAGAACCCGGTGATAATAGCGTTAGTGTTACAGTGTATCTACCTGTAACTATAACCACACAGCCTGTCGGTGGGAATTACACTACTGGCGAGTCATTAATATTAACCGTATCTGCAACAGGCGGAAAAGGGTTGCTAACCTACGATTGGCGAAAAGATGGCATATCGTTGGGTGCACCTAACCTACCCTACTTAGACCTATCGCCAGCCGGTCCTGAGGATACTGGCCAATATGATGTAGTTATTACGGACGAACTCGGGGTAATTCCATACGGTCAGGTGGTATCTGATTCCGTGCAGATTACTGTAAACGACCCGTTAGCGGTATATGGACCTGCAAGTCAGACTACAGTATATGAAAATACTCCGAATGTAGATTTAACCGTTTTGGCAAGCGGTGGGGTTTTGCCATATCGTTATCAATGGTTCAAAGACCTAAACAACAACGGTGTGTTGGATGAAGGCGAGGCTCTCAGCAATACACCTCCATTTTCAGGGGTAGATACGAACACATTAACGATTTCTTCACCAACCACAAACGAAAGTGGAGTGTATCGTTGTGTGGTAACAGATGACGATGGGAATGGTGAAAGTGTGGTATCTCAAGCAGGTACATTGACCGTAGTGCCACATTTGACAATAGTAGTGCAACCACAAAATGCCGTGCGTAATCCAGGACAAAGCGTCCAATTTACTGTCGAAATCAATGGTGGAATTCCTCCTATTACATACACCTGGCGCCGTGCCAGTATTGGGAATCTTCCGCCAGAGCAACAACCGGGCGGAAATATACTTACTATTAACAATTTAAGTGAATCTGACGAAGATTTCTACGATGTAGTCATAGAAGATAGTGGAACGGATAGTGTTACCTCTGACGCGGTATTCCTGATGATAGTGGATGAACCGCTAACCATAACATCCCAGCCAACAGGCTTGCGGGCGTATGTGGGCGAATATCCTTCACATACTTTGCAAGTAAGTGTAAGCGGTGGCTACGGCACTATCCGATACATCTGGATGAAAGATAATCAGCCAGCCCCAGGCGTGAATAATCAACCTTCTTACATTATTACTCCATTGACTGCCGATGTTTCTGGCACATACTATTGCATAGTTAGCGATGATGTGCCTGATAATGAAGTTGTCTCTGAGCAAGCAGAAGTACTAATCGCAGAGCATATGCAACTGGTTGAAGACCTACCTACTGTGAAATACGCTTCTATAACTCAACCCCTAATATTATCCGTATCTATATCTGGTGGATTGGGCAATCTGAACTACGAATGGTGGTTTAATGACGGTACGGGATATGTCCCAATTGGCGAAAATGCATCTGAATTGAATTTAGGCTATCCCGTACAGAATAACGAAGGGCTATATTATGTACAAGTTACGGATGAACGCGAACTTATACAATCTAATATTTGTCAAGTGTATGTAGGAGAAGACCTAATTATTACTCAACAACCGCAAGAAGTGCTAATGTATGTTGATGAAGGACCAAATTTCGAATTAAGTGTTGAGACTACACAAGGTTTCGGTGAGAAGCAATATACCTGGTACCGCGAAAACGAACCTGCACCGGGTGTTAATAATCAACGAATTTACATATCACCTGAATTAGACATAACTCTTTCTGGTAACTACTGGGTAGAAGTGCGGGATATCAAAGATGTGGTGCAATCCGAACAAGTGCTTGTTCTGATAGGCTATCATACGCAATTCACTAAACAGCCAATAGGTGGAACCGTAACTGAAGGAGATACATTCCGATTCGAGGTTGAGACTACAGGCGGACTCGGAGAATTGCATTACCAGTGGAAATTCCAGCCACTTGGAAAAGCAAAACAGATTATCAATGTAGGCGAAGACCTACCATACCTCGAGATTACTGATATATCACAAGAGGATGCAGGTACATATTGGGTTGAAGTAAGCGACGCTAAAGAAGTGGTCGTGTCTAACCAGGCAATACTATTAGTTGAAAAAGGTATTCCTGCTATCAATTTCGCGGGTCTGAGTATCCTAATATTCATACTTGCCATTACCGGCACAGTCGCTACCGTGATTAAATTTAAACGCAGAGTCGGCTAACAATTCCAATCTATCCGAAAAATTGGAGTATAAAGATATTAGTAAGAATACTTTATAAGTTTGATAGTTTAATCACTATTTAGTAAGATTTTGCCCTGCCTTTAATCTAACTTATTCACATTTCCACAAAATGTTGTGGAAAAATAGTGGAAATGTTGGGGAATAGTTGTGAGGGGAACAAGTCTTATAGTTACAAGTTATTAGTAATAAATTAGTTATGAAACTAAATGTTTGGATAAACAATTGACATTAGTTATAAAAAATTACCCTTTTCCACAATATTAATAAACTCTAATCTGTTTTCTAACTATGTCTAAGTTTTTATCAATAATATATTTAGGGGAATTATAATTTTTAAGTCTCTAATGTAGGTAGTTAAGAAACGCACAATCAGTCCACACGTAATCCACAAAAAATTG
>CAZZMK010000335.1:0-5369 GCA_964655185.1 uncultured Nitrospirales bacterium
ACGAAAAAAAGATTTTCTGCTCCTCCGGGAAAATAAATGGAACACTCTCTCGCTCTCGTAAGTAAAATAAGAGAAAGCACATTTTCAGAAGAAAATGTCCCCTCTTCAACAGAAT
This sequence comes from uncultured Nitrospirales bacterium, assembly GCA_964655185.1. GTDB lineage: Bacteria > Hydrogenedentota > Hydrogenedentia > Hydrogenedentales > Hydrogenedentaceae > Hydrogenedens. The sequence goes on from CAZZMK010000335.1 coordinate 116, forward strand.
CAAATGTAAAAAATATTCAGGTGTCTTCAATAGGAAAAGGGGATGAAGAATCACAAGGCGCGGACCAACCGAAAGAAAGTAGTCAACCAGAAGATACTTCCCAACAAACCACGGTAAAGATATCAGAGGAACTTAGAAACCTACTTCAATCTCCTGACCCGACTCAACAAACAGAAAAGTTAGATGAAATAATAAACTCTGTAAAAGACCCCCAATACTCATTAAAGATTCTCAATAATAATCTTGACATATTACTCTCAAAAGGCTTGACAGACTGGGTCGAGGCTAAACTAAACGAAATTATCACTTCTGCATCTAATAACCCTATTACAGTCTCAGAAGCCAATTTCATGCTTGCCCAAATAGAACTAACTAAAGGAAACAAAGCAAAAGCAGAAGAACTATTAGAAAAATCGTGGAAAACTATAACTTCATCTAATCCTAAAGAAAACGAAGAATTAGTAAGGTTAATTGGCTTAAACTATGCTCGCCTCCTTGCGAATAACAACAACAAAGAGGCCTATAATGAGGTTGTACAATTCGTCCAGAAAAATTTCCCTAAAACAATCTCTAAATAAGACTCGCCACATACAAAATTCAATACCAATTCTATTATTTTGTCTAATAAAATACTTTAGCATAACACTCGAACCAGACATTATAATATCTTATGCAAAGGATAGGTTTTTGAAAATATGAATAATTTGCTGTCTCTCCAAATATTTATATTAGTAACTATCTGCTCAATTTCTATAATATCAAGGGGAGCAGATTCCGAAGTATCGCCGAACAGAACTGTAAGTGAACCGCCTATTATTCACTCTTCTTGGGACGATTTGCTTGAGGGTGTAAAAACTGTAGAGGATTGGAATAAAAAAAGCCAAATTTTACGAGAACGATACTTAGATTTAATTCGCGATCAGTATAAACCTAAAAAGCCACCTCTCAATATAGAAATATTAGAAACGACCGAAGTAGAAGGAATATACAAAAGGTTATACATAAGTTATCAAGTTGAAGAAGACGAGAGAGCCCATGCATATCTTGGGATTCCATTAGGATTAAAAGGTAAAGCACCAGCAGTAGTTGCACTTCACGGAACAACCCCCGAGGGAGCCCAGCAAACTGCGGGCTTAGGTGGAGAGCCTACAAAAGCATTTCTCGACCACCTATGTAGACGCGGATATGTAACTATTGCTCCTGAACATTTCGTATCAGGCGAAAGAATTCCCCCAGAAGGACCATATGATACAACCAGATTTTATCAGAAGCACCCAGAATGGACAGCTGTCGGAAAGTTTACCTATGAACACAGCATAGCGGTAGATGTTCTCGTTTCACTACCAGAGGTTGACCCTGACCGAATTGGTGTAATGGGACATTCACTTGGGGGTCATGGCGCATTTTTCCTATCGGCCTATGATAAGAGAATCAAAGTATGTGTATGCAATTGTGGAGGTTCCTTTTTTAGACATAATCCAGATGTAACAAACTGGGCTCGAGACAAATGGTATGTATACCTAAAACATATTAGACACGACCTATTACAAGGAAAACTCCCACCTATAGACATACACGAGATAATAGCCCTTATAGCACCCCGTGCATTCCTCGATATCTCTGCTCTAAACGATGGCAATCCGCTCACTCAAAGGCAAAGAGTTCTAATGCTAATGAAAATCGCAGATTTATATCAACTACTCGGTAAGCCTGAAAATTTTGCATTTTTCGTCCATGGCAGAGGCCACTCAGTGCCCTACGAAAGTAGAGAATTAATTTATAGTTTCTTAGATGCTCACCTAAAACCTACAGAAACTCTTCAGGTCCAACTATTGAAAAAAATAAACAATAACAAAAGATAAAAAGGGGAAAAATTGCAATATCAAATTGGATTAGCAAGATGTATTTCTTTTTTGTTGATACTGATTACTCTTAACAATAAAATCTTCGGAGGAACTTTAGATAATACAGAACTTCCGAGAAAGGGTCCCGCAGACCTTAGCCTTACTTTCATTTCCCCTATTTACAAAACACCTCAACCTTATCGTTTATACCTACCCAGTACATACGACAGCAGTAAACCCTTCCCGTTGCTTATTGTCCTACACGGAACTGGTGGAAACCAAAATAAATACTTTGACCATCCAGAGTATGCTTCAGGAATATACAAGCAAGAAGCAGAGAAAAAAGGTATTATACTTCTATCCCCTTATGGTAATGACTCGTTAGACAGACCCACCGAATGGCGCGGGACAGGAGAAATTCATGTTCTGAAAGTGATAGAGGAAGTGTGTAAAAATTTCAATATAGACCGAGACCGAATCATCCTTAGCGGTCAATCGATGGGGGGAACAGGCACGACCTATCTTTGTTGCAGATATCCTGATTTATTTGCAGGAGGTATACCACTTGCATCTACTTATGGACACTTGAGTTTAGTTATCAATCTCAAGCATACACCTATGTTCTATGTTCACGGGGAAAAGGATTGGCATATCTATGCGCAAACAGGGCCCATTCCAATCATAGAAGAGATGAAACGGCTGGGCTATAACGGCACGCTATGGATGATTCCCGATGTCGGACATAACACTATGCATATAAGCACCGAGCGTGTCATAGATTGGGCACTTCAGCAAAAAAGAGTAGCACACCCGACGCACATAATACACCGTGCATATTTTCCCCCACACGGGAGAGCCTGGTGGATAGAAATAGTATCAGTAGAACAGCCAGGTTGGTATGGAGAAGTAGATGCAAGAATTGAACAGGATAATTCCATAAAGGTTACTTGCAAAAATGTTGCAGAGTTAATAATCCGTCCTGACCCCGAATTATTGCCTTTGGACAAACCTATTTCAGTGGAAATCAACAATACGCAAATTTATAATGGGAAATGCTCTCCTAATCAACAAATATTACTTCAATACAAAGACGGCAAATGGAGAGCATTCGTTGAACCACGAGTCATTAGAGATAGAATTGAACTGCTCCAAAAATTCTTCATTGCAAAAATTGGCGACCCTGCCCCTACCTGGGAGCCTACACCCGAAACTACTCTTGGCAATTACCTAACTGATGCTATGCGAGAAATAAGTGGAGCAGACATCGCTATATGTACAAAAGGACATTATCAATATGGAGGACATCTTAGAGGAAACCAACCCAAACCGAATCAAAATTTGTATCTTATAGACCTGATAGACTGGATACGACCTTTAGATTGTGCCCTTTGCACATTTAATCTCAAAGGGAAAGAACTTTTAGAAATTATTGAACTAAATATTTGTGATAAACCCGAAGAGGAACGTTTTCTCGTTCAAGTTTCAGGTTGTAGGTATACATTCGACCGTTCCCTACCTTTCGGTGCGAGAGTCGTCGATACTGATATACAACCTGAACGGAATTACCAAATAGTTTGCAATGTGGCAGATATTACAAGAACTGATACACTTCATTTAGGCAGATTTTATGGAAAGTTAGAGTATAAATTACTTGAGCCTAATATACTTTCTACTATCTGGTTCTACGCTTCGAAAAACGGTGGGGTAATTACATCAAGATTAGAAAACCGCGTCTCCGAACTTAACCATTAGTCTATACTTTATATTCGCTGAAAGTGGGTGAACTACAAATCCCTAATTCATAGGGAAATCATTAGGGTCTTCACGAAACCTGAACTGTTTTAGAGTATGAATATCGTTCCTGTATAAAACATCATATCTTTCAATATCCATCTCTTCTGTAGCCTCAAAAGCCTCTCCCAAGTCAATTACCATACCTTCACTAAAATTAAAGTAGTCTTTCCCTTTTTTGGTTGATTTCTTATCGAAAAGTTTATCCTGCAATATTCGCACTAACTCAAACATAGATTCTGCATACACAACAAAGCCATCTTCGGGAGAAAAGTTTTTTATATCCTTGATAACTAAATAACACCTTTTCATTTCTTTTGCCCCTCGCTATAACTTATAGTATACCTATATAAGTCACTATTTTGTCAAAACTAACAAACATTCCATTTTTCTCTTTTAGGTCTACTTAGCAACTTTTGGACTGATTCAGGTAATTCCGTAGGTTCTACAATCTTTTCGCTCACCGGGTCCCATTTTATAACCTTATTGGTGCGTATTGCTATTTCACTAAGTAAACAAATCGCATTAGACCTGACTGCCACATCTATGGGCGATACAGTAGTTTCCCTTGTAACCACGCAATCTATAAAGTTTTTTAGATGATGTTTACTCTTAAATAAACGAATATCATCCTGTTTCAATTTAATTGAAAGTAAAGATTTTGGTTCTGCTTCTATAGTAGACCTATTTACAAAAACCTTACCTTCTGTACCCTCGAATGTGATGCCACTCCTATTCAAATTGGGTTCTTTTGCATCTGTCTGTTCATTTGTAAAATGGAGAATTACACCGTCTGGATATTTCATTTCAACATCCCACGACATTGCTCCATCGCAAATCCCTTCTGTGGGGAAAACTCCTTTACCTGAATACTCTACGGGGCTAAGAGAATCATCCTTGCCGTGCCCCCATTGTGCTATATCAACATGATGAATCCCCCAACCACCTATAAAGCCCATAGCATAATCAGTAATGTGATACCAATAAGGTCTAACAGTCCGGGCTTCGCAATAGGGCACATACGGCGCAGGTCCAAGCCACATATCATAATCAAACCCTTCCGGTATGGGCTCTTCACCACACACAGGCCCTTTAATTCCTCCAGGGACACCAACCTTTATTTTCTTCAGTTCGCCAATGTATCCATTCCTAACGAGTTCGCAAGCAAAGGCAAAATCTTCGTTTGACCGTTGTTGTGTTCCAAATTGAAAAACCCTATTATGCTTCTTCACCTCTTCTCTAAGTTTCAAATCATCCTCAATAGAAAGCGTAAGTGGTTTTTCCAAATACACATCCTTGCCGGCTCTCACTGCACTTATGGCAATAGGACCGTGCCAATGGTCAGGAGTAGCAATTACAACTGCATCTATGTCTTTTCTATCCAACAATTCGCGAAAATCTCTATATACAGACACATCTTTGAATTTTTTCATCACCTCACCTAAGGCTTCATCAAGGTCAGATTTACGCACATCACAAAGCGCTAATATTTGCACATCATTAAGTTCTAAAAGTGCATTTATGAGATACCTTCCCCTTTCACCTGTGCCTATAAAACCTACCCCTACTTTATCAGACGGTCTTTCTCCTTTCTGAAATAGCGAAAATCTTGTTATAAG
>CAZZMK010000336.1:0-12139 GCA_964655185.1 uncultured Nitrospirales bacterium
GCACCCGCCACCGCCAAATCGTTCAATGTCCCGCACACTGCTAATTTGCCGATGTCACCACCAGGGAAAAATATTGGCTTTACTACAAAACTATCCGTAGTAAATGCTATCCTCACTCCATCCAGGTCGATAATCGCAGAATCATGGTGCTGTCTAAGGTAAGGATTTGAAAAATGTTTCTCAAATACACCTTTTATCAAGCGGTGCATCAAAGTTCCACCACCACCGTGGGCAAGCACAATCTTTTGTAAACTTGAAATTTCAGATGGACAACTCCAGGAAAGACCAGAACTAATACCCTCTTTTGAATCCATACTTCAACCCCTCCGACCTAAATAATATTGATAATAAGCGGAACAAGTCCCTTCATTAGAGACCATAGGTGCACCTAACGGATTCTCCGGTGTGCATTCCTTCGCAAAAGCGGGACATTCGCTCGGCTTTTTCTTCCCCTGAAGGACCTCTCCTGCTATGCAAACTGACTTTGTGGAAGTGCTCTTATTGACCAGCCTCGCAAACTTCACTTCCGCATCATACTCTTCATATTCGGCTTTCAATTTTAACCCACTTTTAGGAATTACCCCTATCCCACGCCACTCCCTATCGCATACTTCGAATAACTCTTTTATCAATTCCTGTGCCTGCCTATTTCCTTCTCTTCTCACCGACCGCGGATATGCATTAACCACCCCATACTTTTCCGACTCGAGCATCTCTACACAATTCTTCACACCTACAAGCAAATCCATCGGTTCAAAGCCTGTTACAACAATTGGTTTTTTATACTTTTCCGCTATAGGTTCATATTCCCAATAACCCATAACAGTACATACATGCCCTGCAGATAGAAAGCCATCTATCCGATTATTTGGGTCACTTAACAAAGCCTCAATTGCAGGTGGAACTAAAACTTGCGCACAGAGAATTGAATAATTCTTTAACCCCAACTCCTTTGCCCTTTTCACCGAAAGCGCATTCATCGGTGCGGTCGTCTCAAACCCCACAGCAAAAAATACCACCTCTCTTGAACTATCCTTACGTGCCATCTCCACAGCATCAAGCGGGGAGTAAACAGTTTGAACATTGCCACCCTCCGCACGCGCTGACAAAAGCGATTTTTCAGAACCCGGAACCCTCAGCATATCCCCGAAACTACACAAGAGAACCCCCTTTTCTAATGCCAATGATATAGCGGTATCAATCTTATCCACTGGCGTAACACACACGGGACATCCCGGACCGTGAATCATCTGAACTTCGGGATAAAGAGCCTCATCAAGTCCGAACCTTAAAAAAGCGTGAGTTTGCCCTCCGCACACTTCCATTATATGCCATTCTTTTGTACATAGTCTCTTAATATCACTGATTAACTTCTTCACAATTTCAGGATTGCGATATTCATCAATATACCTCATTTCAGGTATTCCCATCCTCACTCATTTTCAGTCTCATCCATAGCATTTTCCATAGTTGCAAACTCAGCCATAATTCTCATCGCTTCATCTTCATCTATCACACTTATTGCTACTCCGGCGTGAACTATCACATAATCACCTACCTTTGCTTCTGGTGTAAGTGCAAGCGATACCTCCTTAATCACTCCACCAAACTTAACCTTTGCCATCCTTAAACTCGGCTCGGATTCATCAATAGAAATAACCTCACCTGGAATGCCCAAACACATCTTTGCCACTCCTCAAAAAAGAAAGTGCATAATTTACCTGCCCTAAGGAAATACCCCCATCGTTCGGAGGCACTTCCTGAGCAAAGTACACATTAAACTTGTCCTTCAGAAGTTCATTAGTATACCCTAACAACAAACTATTTTGAAAACATCCCCCATTTAATATTACATTCTCAATCCCTACCATTTCCGCACACCTCCTTACCAAATCTGCCAGTGCCCAATGAAACTGCTTCGCAATGGCTCTAACATCCTTGCATTCTCTTATCCCTGCAATAGCATACTCTACGACCCCTCGCCAATCAATCACAACTTTATTATTCCTCTCCTCTACTGTAAACAAATTGCCAATGCAATTAATACTATCATCATCCGTCGTATTGCACCTCCTTGCAAGCGATTCCAAAGCCATAGCAGATTGAGCCTCATAAGAGCAAGTCTGATGCAAATTAAGCACCGCAGAAATCCCATCAAAAATCCTCCCCGCACTGCTTGTCCGAGGCGAATTTATTCCCTTTCGCAACATCACTCTTAACGAAGCCCATTCTGCATCTGTAAATGCTCTCCTCAAAAAACTCAGTTCCTCCTCTATAAAATCGAATACTTTTTCTCCATATAGTTCATATAGCATCCCTATGGCAGTTCTTCTTGGTTCCCGCACCGCTTTATCGCCACCAGGCAATGGAAATGTCCTGAAATGCCCCCAACGCTCCACCTTATCCTCAGATATAATAAAGAATTCACCCCCCCATACTGTTTCATCCAACCCGAACCCTGTACCATCCCAGATAACCGCAAAAACAGGCAGTTCTACATTCTTCTCCGCCATTACTGCATACGCGTGCGCTATGTGATGTTGCACCTTAACAAGCGGGAGATTTTGCTTCTCAGCCCACTGCGTACTTGCGTAATCAGGGTGAGCATCACATATCAAAATTTCAGGCTTCCGCTCCATCAACTCAGAAAGTAGAGATACTGAATGGTGGAAATTATCTTGCGACTTCCTCGTCTCCAAATCACCCAAATGCTGACTCATTATCACGCGGTCTTCAAAAGATATTGATACTGTATTTTTCAGATGTCCACCAACTGCAAGTAGCACCTTCGGAGACGATTCAGACAAGATTATTGGCTGTGGTACATAGCCCCTCGCCCTCCGAAGGATAACTGGGGTACCCGCTACCACCTGAACAATACTATCATCTACCGCTCTCAATATCTTCCTATTATGCACAAGGAAATAATCCGCTATACCATTCAAATCTCTTAGAGCCTCGAACTCGTCTATACATATCGGCTCTTCTGAACGGTTTCCACTCGTAGCAACAATAGGAAAACCCAATTCCGCAAGTAATAGATGATGTAAAGGCGAATATGGCAACATTACCCCAAATCTATCCTGCTCAGGTGCAACATATCCAGATACTTCTGTAGGTGTGTCCAAGCGTCTAAGCAAAACTATTGGCGCTTCAGATGAAGTTAGTATTTTCTCCTCTATCTTGCTCACTTCGCAATCAAGTTTAACCCTATCAATATTAGGATACATCAATGCAAAAGGCTTCTCTTCCCTCAACTTCCTCTCTCTTAATCGCTTCACACTATCCGAGTTTCGAGCATCCACAACCAGATGGAACCCGCCTATACCTTTTACCGCAAGTATATTCCCCTCCTTAATCAACCTTACCGAATACTCTATCGCATCATCCCTTTCCGCAATTACCTTCCCCGAACTATCCCACAACAAAACCTTAGGTCCACATTCAGGGCATGCAATTGGCTCCGCGTGAAACCTCCTATTCGTTGGGTCCTCATACTCCTCCCTACACTCCTTGCACATCTCAAACTCCGCCATCGAAGTATTAGCCCTATCATAAGGCATACGGACAATTATCGTGTATCTCGGTCCGCATAAGGTACAATTAATAAACGGATAGCGATACCGCCTATCGGATGGAGTCCTCATCTCCTTCAAGCACTCTGGACAAGTGGCTATATCTGGGAGTACTCGAGTTCTGAGATAGCCTTCAGACTGACTATGAACAATTACAAAATCGCTTTCGGGAATTGGCTCAATTCTCTCAACACTAACTCGTTCTATCACCGCGTGCTTGGGTTTTTTAGCCTCCAGGTCGCTGAGAAACCCCTGTACTGCAACCTCTGCGCCTTGTGCCTCTATCCGCACCCCATACACTGTGTTCCTGACCACGCCAGTGAGATTATAATCCTTCGCCAACCGATAAACAAAAGGCCTAAAACCTACCCCTTGAACTGCCCCCTCCACAGTAATAATGCATCTTACCACCTGCAATCCATTCTGCTTCCCCGAACCACACTTATCCATTCTTCACCTGCGCTCTTAACCAGTTTATCCACTTGTCTATACCTTCCTTGGTCCTGCAAGAAGTACGAATTATAGATACATTCGGATTGATACCAAGTACACCTCTCTCAAATTCTTCCACATCAAAATCAACATAAGGTAGCAAGTCTATCTTATTTAGCACTACAACATTGGCAGTCGTAAACAATTTCGGATACTTGAAAGGTTTATCATGCCCCTCACTCACGCTCACCACCGCTACCCTCGCATCCTCCCCCAAATCAAACCCCACAGGACAAACCAAATTGCCTACATTCTCTATAATGAGCAAATTCAATTCTTCCAATGGCAACTTATCAAGTGCCTGCAAAACGAGATGCGCCTCGAGGTGGCATCCACCCGCAGTATTTATCTGAACTACTGGCACATCATATTTCGCCACCCGCTCCGCATCCCGCGAAGTTTCAGGGTCCCCCTCTATCACACCTATTTTCAAATCCCCTGCCCCTTCCTGAAAGATACTCTCTATCAAAGTAGTCTTACCCGAACCCGGCGCACTTATCATATTCACACACTTCACATTATGCTTGTTTAACTGTTCCCTTACAAGTTTTGCTATTTCATCATTTGCCTTCAATACCCTCTGAACAACATCAATCTTCATAAATCTTTTCCTTACCCATAAATAAATTCATTCCTACTCTTCTAAGTAAACACTCTCAATCACAACTTCTGTTCCTTGGATTATATCCCCTCCTACATCACCACATTGAGGACATAACCACACATTGTCTTCAGGGATATATTCAACACCACAACCTCTACAACGAACCAGTGCCTCCTCTCGTCTTATCACCAATTCAGCCCCCCCTGCACAAGTTTCCTCTTTCGCCTGGTCAAACACAGTCTTCAAAACCTCAGGCTCAATATGTTCCAAAGCACCTACTACCAAATCCACTCTGATAACTTTCTTATCGCCATTATTCCTTGAGATTATCTCTAACTCATTCAATAGAGAGGAGACTATACTAAATTCGTGCATCCTAAAATCCTATTTCATTCTACTACCCACAAAACAATAATCAAAAATCCACCTATTCCTTACCATATAATCCTATTAATCATACCACATCCCTACCAACCCACACCCACTCATATATCCCTAACAATACAAACAACTACACTCCTCCCTCACTAAGCATCTTCCTCATCATCTTCTTGTCATCAAAAAAACAGTCCAACATGTATTATTAATGTAAAACATGGCGTTAAGGCTCTTCCCTAAACTCCTATCAAATCAATTACTCAAAACAAAATACAAGAGGAAAAGCAACTGTCGAATAGCCACAGTATAAATATATTTACTCTGTCCTATAGATAATGAACTAACTCAACGCCTATCTTGTGCAGTGTTTCATAATCTCCCGGGGCAATAGCCGTCTTCACTCTCAGGGTCATCCGGACACGGATGATACCCACCCATGTTGAAAAACTGAATCAATCTCAACAACTCGCTTAAGTTAATTCTCCAATCCTGCGGACTATAATCCGACGCATGCGGTGCGCAACTCTTGTCACCATCGTATCCGGTTATATATCCATCTTCTGACGGCTCTTCAGGTAGAGCACAATGATAACCACCTATATTGAAAAACTGTATCACTCGCAATAGTTCGCTAAGATTAATCTGCCCATTTCCATCCCGGTCTGCACTATGTTGAGTCGGTACTCCTCCCTCTCCTTCGCCTTCCTCGGATACAGGGGCAATTACCTCGTTGACCACTTCATTGGTAATAATAGACTCCTCGTTATCAAAAACAATCACCGCTTTGTTATAAATCCTCGTCCCTATCTCCACCTCGGGTCGAATACGAACAGCAAAGGTGATATGTCCCTCTCCTCTGCCCGTATCATCATTGGGCGGTAAGAACCCAGCCAGAGCATCCTCCGGCAAATCCCCAGTCTCCGGGTCTATAGTCCTAAATCTCCACACCAACCTGCCTGTCTTAATATTCATCTCTAAACTCACATCTACTATCCATTCCTTATTCACCTCAGGTCGATAATCCCTTATTGTTACCTGAGCACTGCTGAACATCATATCTCTGGGAATACCTACACTGTAATCTCCCCAGCGTATATCCATTACTCTTAGACTGTAAATATCAAGATAAGAACTCAAATCATCTATCACCACTACCTCTTGAGCAGGGGCTGTCGCACTCGGTTGATTCTCAAAGTATATGGTATATACCAACTCCTCTTCCTTATATACACCTCGATTCTCTCCACGACCTATAGGTCCTGCCTTCTCATTCGGGTCAACAGGCCTTACTGGTGTAGCACTTGTGGTCGAGTCACCTCCCTCACCAGTAGGAATATCTCCGCCCATATCTTCTGTATTTGAACTCTCTCCTTCATCTTCTCCCTCGCCTTCACAACACTCCTCTATCGATTCAGACTTCTCCGCCATTTTAAACCACGGGGGAGTTATAGATGCACCTCCAGATACGACCTTCTTCCCTTCCTCTTGCTCACCATCCAACAACCTCGGCTCCGTCCATTCATCACCATCCACAGATACTGCATAATAAACTCGGGACACCTGAGTACCATCCTCAAGTAGTTGCACCTGCAACCATACCAACACATATTTCCCATCTATCCATACCGCTTGATGCTTGGCTATTCCAAACCCCTCTGTTATTACTATCGGCTCGCCCCAACCACTACCAGAATACTTACACACCAGTATCCGCTTCTCTCCTAACTCCATCCCATCCTCATAATGTAGCCAACACGCTATCGCATCACCATTGCCCGACGATGCCAACACAGGAACCATATCCGAGCCAACCAATTCTACTACCCGCTGTGACTCCGACCATTCTCCCGAAGAATCCCGTACCGCATAGTATATGTCGCTCTGCTCCATTTGCAACTTAATCTGCTGTAACTCTGATTCAATAGTAAGTCCTGCCGAACTCGCATAACTCCATACACCTAACACTGTCTCTGAAGAATCCAATACCACTACAGATGGATTACTATTAAACCCAACCCCTTGTATCTCCTCTGCCTCTGTCCACTGTGTACCATCATATTCACTACTCACTACGCGCGAGCCTAATTCATTCTCATAATCACCGCTATCCTTTGTCCACACCAATACTAACCTTCCAGTATCACCTATCTCTGCTACTGACGGGGAATTGTCATTATACAAATCTTGTCCTACTACCGAACCTAATACAGGTATAGCCACCTCAGAATATACATTGCCTGTGCCAGTTATAGGGTCCTTGTATTCCTCTATAATTATCTCCTCAGGTTCTTCCTTGCTACCTTTTGAACCCGCACCCTTACCGTAAATGATAATGTGGTAATCTCTTCCCCACTCCTCATAAAAACCATCTACCGAATATACATATTTACACCCTGTACCCCACTTGCCACTTATACTCCTTCCCCAAAATCCAAACGCTACATCAAATTTTCCCGTTAAAGTTATACAATAGCCCGCAAATGAAATTTCTTTAGGTGGAACATATTTAACCCCTACACTGCCACTTAAATTCACTTCTGCTCCTGCCAATCCGTAGTCTAACATACCACCAAGGTCATAAGCATCTACTCTCCCAACTATGCCCGGAACTAAAGTAAAAAGTGCCTCACCTCTTTGAGGTAACATAGAGTCCTTTTGTGTCCATATTAGTTTTCCTGCTACATTCACACCGATAGAACCACCTAATTTAAAGGTTAATTGAACCGGTACGAATCCAACGAGAAAGGCAACAGGCTTTTTAAGCGTCGGAAGAGAAAATTGTAAGCCACCCGTTAAATTTGCCTCCATCTGATTGAATACTAAATGAGGTGCTGGCTTGCATACTATCGATTCTTGTAGAGAAATTCCTCCGCCAACAGTGGCTGTTATTATGTCAGAAATTTTTATCGTCGCTCCTATACTACCCTCACCACTTCTACTCATAGTAGAGCAATTCGGGGGATTACTACAAACACTACCACTGAATGACAAACCATATTCACCTCCCATAATCGGGATAGGTTCATTTAATGATGTCAACATTCTACCAATATTAATACTGGTACAATCTTGTTTTGGTTGTCTTATTTCATCTGAATGAGATTCGACAAGAGGCAACAAGGTAATTCCCTTACTACTTACCTCTAACTCCGAATAATACACATCGTAATCATCTATACCTTCCAACCCCTTTAATAACCATATCACCGCATACCTACCCTCGCCTATCTCTCCTACAATAGGTATCCCAAACCGATACATTCCCGAACGAAACACCTCCTCCTCACTCCATTGCCAATCTCCACTACCTCCTATAACCCTTATTCCTATTCGCCACTTCATTACATCCCCTCCCGTCAATTCATCCCTATCCAACCACATAAGAAACAGCCCCTCCTTCCCAGGCTCACCAGGAACCTCCTCTATCCTACGCATAAGGTCCGTATGCACTACACCCTCAGGCAACTCCTTATCTCGCACCCAAACATCTCCAAACCACTTATACAAATACGCCCTGTCTCCATAACTCACAAACATATATCCTCTCCCCGAGCCTACATCCAACACAAAATCATCTATCCAATTTTCTATCTCCTCCACAGGCTCAGGCTCAGGTAAAGGTCCTACCAATATATTCATATCCAGCACATCTAACTGATTGATTACCTCTATTGCACCTCCTTCCAATACCTGATACCCCTCTACCTCCAAACGATATGCTCCATCTGCAACCCTCCTAAATAAGAAATTACCTCCACCATCTGAACTTACACTGTCAACATACTCTAATTCAACTCCAACTGCTCGATACAACTTCACCAGAACATCAGGCAATAACGAAATATTACCCCCTTCGTCTCTTAAGAATACACGACCACTTATTTGAGCAATCGGTATCCCTAAACCCTGATTTATCCTCAACCATAACAAACTACCAACATCATATACATTACCTCCTCTATCTCCAACCCTATCAGCCTCCTCTAAAAGACCCAGATATAAATCCCACCAAGTCAACCCTAAATAATTCATAACATCAACCCACCTACTCTGCCACTCCTCTTCGCTTACTCCAGACGGCTTCAATACCGCATAATACTCCTCCCAAGGCACTAATTCAGCATTCATATCACATAAAACATACCTAAATCGAGCCTCGTCAAAATTGCTTACCTTAAATTCAAACGGTATGTAGTTCACAGACCCAGGCATTAACACCGTCCATGGCCGCTCTCTATTACTACACAATACCAATAACGAACTCGTAACCCACTCATTGCTACCCCTCAACCGCATAGGCCAACCCGCTGTGTTCTGGAGCAGACACAACGGCGAATCCATCGGCATATCTCCCGTATTCCTATAAACAAAATACGCTGTATAAGTCCTGTCTCTCCGAACACTGCTCGGAAACACAAAATCAGCCTCAAAACGCGGTCCTAACTCAGGCTCATATATCTCAACATCACATTCACCTATAAGTTCACTACTACCATCTCCCCAACTAATTCGATATTGACCCCGTTGCGGTTCTATCCCGCCCAAATCTAACTCATACTCCGATACCATACCATCACTACTAACCGATAAAGGTAATTCACTCGCTAATAATGCACCCTCACAACTCAATAACTCTAACCTGTCATCTACCCCCAAACCCAAACCATTCACTACTACCCGATTACTCCCTGTATTGCTCAATCGACGAGGTGATACACCCGATATATATCTACTCTCCATCCTCACTCGAATACGGTAAGAAATAACCCCACTTTCAAAACTACCAACCACTACACTAATATAATACTGACCAGGCAAAACTGGACTTACCATCAACACTAAATTCCTATCGTCCCTCCTAATCCCTCGCCAATCACTCATATTTATCATCGGCTTCCTACCATAACTACCTAATAAATAAAAGGCGTTAATATTCCCCTCGAGAACTTCTATTTCCACTATTAAAGATACTACTCCACTCCCCGCTCGCACCAGGTAATCATAATACCTATTACTCAACCCACTCTCCGATATCCACTCTCCTAACTGCATCTCTCGTGGCTCATCATAAGCCCTGTCTATTATCTCCCACAGGAAATACGGATAACTAAACCCCTCTTCTATTCCCCACGTATTCTCAAAATCCCACCCTATATAAGTACCCCTCTTCTTCATCTCCGCGGTCGTTCTACCTTCTCCACCCCCTGAATTACTCATACCCGACGCCTCCACATCCCAATAACTACTCATAACTGTAGGAGAATTACTTGCGTAACCAATAAGCCCTCCTTTATTAATCCCAGCGCCACCTACATAATCCGCGGAATAAGTATTAAGTACACTACCACCAGATAACCATCCTACCAACCCACCTATAAATTGATAGGACCCAGTCACGGAGCCCGTAGCATAACTATTATCTACCGCACCAAAATTATTTTTCCCTACCAGACCACCTACACTTGAAGACCCAAATACCGTACCCGTACTATAACAGCCACTCACAGTACCAGAATAATTCTCTCCCACCAGACCACCTACACTTGAAGACCCAAATACCGCACCCGTACTATAACACTCACTAACAAGGGCAGAATAATTCATCCCCACTAGACCACCTACATAAAACCGAGTCGACCTTACCGTACAGAGACTATAACACCTTCTCACTTCACCATACTCGTTCCAGCCCACCAGACCACCTATTTTCTCTTCACCTGACGCTTCACCTGTACTGTAACAATACAACACAGTGCCTCTATTATTATACCCAACTAATCCTCCTACTACCTTATTACCCGTAACCAAACAACTGCTATAGCACCGAGAAACCATACTATAATTCACACCTACCAGACCACCAACATTACCAGACGAAGTCTCCAAGGTCCCAGTGCTATAACATCCCGTCAATATTCCATAATTCACACCTACCAGACCACCAACATTAGAATAGCCCACAAACTCACAGTCCTCTAATCCTAAATCTTTCACCTCCCCTCCTATACCTAACACTCCTATTAAACCTATGCTGTTTTCCCCAGCACGACTAATATATAAATTCCTAATCTTATACCTCTTACCATCAAGCCGACCTACTAACCTTATCGGCTTAAACCCCCTACCTTCATCCCAATTCTCCGTATCACTCGCATCTATGTCCCCAACCAACTCATAATTCCACCACCACGGATATCCAGGGTCATTGCCTATCTTCTGCAATTCCTCTATATTACTTATCTGCACAGTCTGCGGAGGCTCAGGCTCTACTGTAGGTCCTAATGCCCTTAAATACGGATAACTCGTATCTTCTACTATTGCCCAAACATTTGTAAAATCCCAATCTACATAGGTCACTTCCCTCATCATCTCTACTGTCGTTTTGCCTATCCCTCCAGCAGAACTACTTTGCCCTGATGTCTCTACATTCCAATAACTACCTAAAACAGCAAAAATATTCTCCCCCACAAGACCACCTACAAAACTGCTCCCTGACACAAAGCCTACACTATAACATACAGACACCGTATCAAAATTCTTGCCTACAAAACCGCCTACTACAACATTCCCCGATACATTGCCCGTGCTATAACATCTGGTCACTATAGCAGCATTCTCACCCACAAAACCACCTACCCTATCAATACCTTTAACATTGCCCGTGCTATAACATCCCACTACTGTATTAGAGTTCCAACCAACAAGACCACCTACATTATTCCTACCCCATACATTGCCCGTACTATAACATTCCTCCACTGTATGAGAGTTCCAACCAACAAGACCACCTACATTATCTATACCCGCCACACTACACTTACTATAACACCCTTCCACCATAACAAGATTGTGCCCCACTAACCCTCCTACATAATTATTGTCACCCCACACCATACCAGTGCTATAACAACCTACTACTTGACCAGAATTATCACCCACCAAACCTCCCACAGACAAGTAACCCACAATTTGACAACCCTCTATGCCTAAATCCCTTATCTCTCCCCCAGATGATATACAACCGAATAAACCTATGTAATTCGCGTCAGGGCGATTAATATACAAACCTGTCACTTTATAGCCCTTACCA
>CAZZMK010000337.1:0-6989 GCA_964655185.1 uncultured Nitrospirales bacterium
CTCCCACGATCAGAGAATTGAAAAATTTCATTCACATAGCAAAAAAAGAAGGGATAAATACTATCTTTATCCAGCCTCAATTTGATAGAAAACCCGTAGAGGCTATTGCAGAGGCTATAAATGGTAGAGTGGATACACTCAACAACTTAGGGGAAGATGTAATTAATAATCTTCTTGAAATAGCAGAAAAACTAACCGCTGAATTTTCATTAAAACAAAAATAACACAAATTTATTTGTAAGGAGGATAATGATTAAAGAACCTGCTCAAAATATCCCTGTAATCTGTATTCGTAATATGAGTTTTGCATACTCTACAGAAGAAATCCTTACCAATGTTAATCTTGACATATACAAAAATGAGTTTGTCTCCATAATTGGACCAAATGGAGCGGGGAAAACAACTCTTTTGAAAATTATGTTGGGTCTACTTGCTCCCCAAAAAGGAGAAGTTCGCATCCTCGGCAACTCTCCAAAAGAAGCAAGAGAAAAAATAGGTTATGTTCCACAGCATTCACTTGCAGACCTAAGTTTCCCTGCAACCTCTCAGGAGGTGGTTTTAACTGGGCTGATATACCCAACAAAACTATTCTGGTTCTCGAAGAAGGATAAGGAAAAATCTCTGAAGGCCCTCAAAATTGTAGGTATGGAAAAATTTGCAAACAAGTATTTTCCAGACCTTTCAGGCGGTCAGCGTCAACGCGTGCTAATTGCGCGAGCATTGGTTTCAAATCCAGAAATACTACTTTTTGACGAACCTACTGCCCATGTTGACGCTCTTGCAGAAGCAGAACTTATGAGTTTACTAAAAGAACTCAGCGAGCATTTGACAGTTATCATTGTATCGCACGACATAGGCTTCGTATCGCAATTCGTTAAAACTGTTGTATGCGTAAACAGAACCGTGATGAAGCATCCAACCTCTGCTTTAACAGGAAATTTAATAAGTGAACTTTACGGTGGTGCAATAGAATTTGTTCATCATACTAAATCTCAGCCACGAGAGACTCACGACCATGAATGATTTCTTTGATACATTGTTAGACCCCGGATTCCCGTTTCTTCGTAACGCTATTATATCCGGCTTACTCGCAAGCATAAGTTTTGGTATTGTAGGTTCATATGTAGTTACGCGAAGGTTAACATCACTTGCAGGAGCTATATCACACTCCGCCCTCGGTGGTATAGGATTAGTTCTATTTTTATCTGCAAAGGGTTTGAATGTTATCGGTCTATCTCCTATACATGGTGCAATCCTCGCCTCATTAGTCTCTGCAATAATTATTTTCGTCATCTCTAAATACACCAAAGGTAGAGAAGATGCAATAATAGGGGCTGTATGGGCTTGTGGAATGGCAATAGGAATGGTTTTCCTCGCTTATACCCCAGGCTATAAAGACCCGATGAGTTACCTGTTCGGAAGTATGCTTCTCATTACAAATAAGGAACTTATAAATCTTGCATTGATTGGACTCTTGCTCTTAGGATTTTCTATATTACTCTTCTCGCAACTATGGGCAATTTGCTTTGATGAGGAATTCGCCTCTGTTCGCAATCTTAAAGTTAATCTACTCTACTTACTCCTGTTAATAATGACCGCCCTCACAGTAGTTATGATGATACCGATGGTTGGAATCGTTTTGGTCATAGCCCAACTTACCATCCCCGTGCTGATAGCGGAGCAACTTTCCGGAAAACTTTCCATGCTTATGCTTAGTTCAATATTAGCCTGCGCATTTACAAGTACCGCAGGCATATTTTTGGGGTATATTTTGGACCTTCCTCCCGGACCCACAATCATACTCTTTTCTCTAACAGTTTACCTCTTAATCTCCGCCTCTAAATTTATTCTCCCTACCTCCAGATAAAAGTATTACTTACTTTTGCTCCTTCTTACGAAGTGCGAGTATACTACAAGCATAGATTGGATTTAAGCCTAACTTTTGGGCAAGTTCCATCAATTCCTCATCTTCTGCCCCTGGATTGATATAAAGTTCAGAGTGTTTTTTCTTAGCAATCTGCGGTAAAATCTGCTTACCTACACTCGGAGGTACATATACGGATATTCGGTCTATGGGTTCAGGTACATCTTCTATTGATTTATAACAGGGCAATCCTTCTACCTCATCCAGGTTCGGATTTACAGGATAAACAGTCCACCCCTGTTCCAAATACGAATGTATCGCCTTATTACTATACTTACTTCGGTCTGCAGACGCTCCTACAATTGCTACACTTTTAGACATAACATTATCCTTTCATTAAAAACATTGATATTCCTAATCTATTTTTTACAATAACAAAAATAAATAATATCCTTTTCCCTTTTACTAAATGAAATGCTTTTACTTCGCTTAAGAAAGAAAATTTATCCCTTTACAGGAACAGGTCGTTGCTGTTTTACTGATTCAATCTCTGCCTCGATTAGTAATAATGTCTTATAAGCCTCTTCAGGTGGGATAATATCGGATTCACGGTTCTTTTGGAGGCACTCCAAGAAATGTCTAAGTTCACCCTCGTAGCCATCGCCCTTTAATACCTTTATTTGCTTTGGCTTACCTCTATTAGGATAGAAAGTTAAAGCGAGGTTACGGTTCATTTCGAGGGTGCCTTGCTCAAGTGCAATGGTAAAAGTCATAGAGAAAGGGTAAGTTGAACTATATTCCCAGGCTCCTTCAGCAACAACCCAATATTTTTCTGTATAAATGTAGTTTGTAATTATATGGTCAATTCCCCCTGGTGCCAAACTTGCCCCAAGACTCAAAACTGCCTTGGGCTTACCAAACAAAAATCTTACAAAGTCTGCATCGTGAATGTGCAGGTCAAGGGCACACCTCCCGGATTGTGTTGCAGATTGTAGCCAATTTTTCCAACTCCAAGAAGGTAATCCACTCAATCTATTAAACTTTGCGGTCAACACCTTCCCATATTTTCCACTTTGGATAATTTCCTTTGCTTTTACATACGAGGGCCAAAACCTAATACAGTGAGCAATGTAAAGATGTTTCTTATATTTCTTCGCAGCGTCAATCATAGATTTCGCTTCTGCAGATGTGCGAGCCATCGGCTTTTCACATATGACATGTTTCCCCGCTTCAAATGCCTTTATTGTGGTTGGTGCATGGGCGGGTGTGGGAAGAGTAATATCAACTACATCAACATGAGGGTCATTTAATAAATCTTCCACCCGTGAATAGACCTTCACCTTGCTGAGGTCTATTCTTCCAAATGGACCTATATCACCTCGTCTCTTCCTCTCATCCACATCACAAACCGCAATAACTTTCACTCCCTTTAGTTTCTGATAAGTATCAAAGTGATATTTTCCCATCATGCCCAATCCAACAATGCCAACTTGTATAGCCATGACTCGCTCTCCTTATGAGTTTATTAGTGAGGGGAAGTCAGAAATATTGACTTCCCCTCACCTTATTTAGTTTCTAATCGGCTCAAAATCCTACTATGCCCAGGTCATAGCGGTCGGCTTCTCAAAAATCATAGCCTGACGCAGGAATTCTACCGCTTTTGTTAAACCTTCGCGGTTGGACATCAGACTATCCTCGTGCTCTATGCTAATAGCACCATCGTAACCAACCATTCTGAGTGTGGAGAAGAAATCTTTCCACCACTCAAGGCTATGACCATATCCACAAGTGCGGAATATCCAAGAACGATGTAATTCGTCGCTATAATGCTTAGTGTCTAACACTCCATTCACCATAGTATTCATCGGGTCTACCCGAGAATCTTTTGCATGCACATGGAATATTGCTTTACCAAGCACACGCACGACTGCACACGGGTCCATTCCTTGCCAGAATAGATGGCTTGGGTCAAGATTAGCGCCGATGTTCTTACCGCAAGCATTTCTTAACTTAAGTAGAGTTTCAGTATTGTAAACAAGGAAACCCGGGTGCATTTCAAATGCGATGTTTACTCCGTGGTCTCTGGCAAACTTAGCCTGCTTAGTCCAATACGGAATTGCCACTTCTTCCCATTGCCATTTGAGTATATCAAGGTAATCAGGGGGCCAAGCACAAGTGACCCAACATGGTTTTTTAGCATCTGGGTCGGAGCCCGGGCATCCAGAGAAATCTATTACTACCTTTACACCAAGTTCGTGCGCCAAACGAATTGTATCGGTCTGTATTTCCTGATTTTTCTTTGCGAAATCTTTATCAGGATGTAGGCAATTACCATGACAACTTAACGCGCTTATTTCCAAACCTTCACCCTTAAGCATTGCCTTCAATTCGTCCCGCTTAGGCTTAGAAGCAAGCAACTCCTTTACAGGTGCGTGAGCACCGCCCGGATAGTTACCTGTTCCAAGTTCCACACATTGAAGTTTCAATGGTCTGATGATTTCGAGAACTTCTTTTAACGGCTTATCTCCAAACATCACAGTTAACATACCTAATTTCATATCCACTTCCTCCTATAAGTTTATAGTATTTATAATACAACCTTTTCCCACTTCTTAGACGCCGAAGCCCTTTCAACTGCATCGAGTACAGCCTGGCACTTCACTGCATCTTCAAATGTAGGATAATTAACTTTCTTACTGGCAAGACTGCATAGGAACTCATATATCTCGTGCACAAACAAATGTTCATAGCCGATAATATGTCCTGGTGGCCACCAAGCATGTATATAAGGATGGCCCATATCACAAGCCTGAACCTTCCTAAAGCCCTGCAGTGTTGGTGGGTCACTTCTATTGAAGTAATGGAATACATTCATATCTTCTTGATTCCACAAAACTGAGCCCTTGCTTCCGTATATCTCTATAGAATTGTAGTTTCTTCTGCCGGGTGCAAATCTCGTTGCCTCAAAAGTTGCCAGGGTATTCTTACCTTTAATACGCGCAACATAAACTGCCGCATCATCAACATCAACTGTATCGTAAACCTTCTTGCCTTTCTTGCCCTTTGCTCCCCAGGCACCTACATCACTCTCAGCAACTGGACGCTTCTTAATAAATGTTTCCATAGTTCCAGCAACTTCTTCAATATCACCAACCAAGAAGTGACATAAGTCTGTTATATGAGCGCCTATATCGCCGAGTGCACCAGAGCCCGTAAGTGCTTTCTTCAATCTCCACACCATCGGGAAGTCAGGGTCTACAATCCAGTCTTGTTGATATGCAGCACGGAAATGGAAAATCTCTCCAAGTTGACCCTTTGAAATAAGTTGCTTTATAGTTTGAACCGCAGGAGCAAAGCGGTAAGAGAATCCACACATATTACGCACACCAGATTTTTTGACTGCTTCTAACATTTGTTTCGCTTCCTGAAGTGTATTAGCCAGTGGCTTTTCGCATACTATTGCTTTACCCGCTTTCGCAGCCGCTATCGCAATAGGAGGATGAAGATAATTTGGCGTGCAAATATCAATCACATCAATGTCAGGCCTGTTAACCACTTCTTCCCAATTGTCCGAGGTCTCCTGCCAGCCATACCGCTCCGCATTCTTAAGTGCATTAGGGTCCTTGTCACACATTACCTTCATTACAGGCTTCACCGGTGGGTCAAAGAACATCGTAACTTTGCGCCATGCGTTGCTGTGTGCCTTACCCATGAAGGCACCACCAATCATTGCAACATTCACAGTTTTCTTTGCCATAATATTGCTCCCTATTATTTAGTGGTTTTGGTTTAATATAAATGAGCCATTAACATCAAAAATATATACTATTATATACATTTTTTCAATAAATACAAACTAATTCAACTCTTTTGGAAAGATTCATAACAAAAGAAAAAAATCATTGTCAGCCATTATTGCTTCCGAGCATCAAACTCTCACTTTCAAGCATCTTTACTTCAGGTATTGAACTGCCTGCAATACCTTTCAAAGAGC
Organism: uncultured Nitrospirales bacterium; assembly: GCA_964655185.1. GTDB lineage: Bacteria > Hydrogenedentota > Hydrogenedentia > Hydrogenedentales > Hydrogenedentaceae > Hydrogenedens. The sequence continues at coordinate 5,859 of CAZZMK010000337.1, forward strand.
CGTAAAAATGGACCGCATTCAATAACACTTTCTGAAGTTGTTTTTCTCGCTCTTTCCAGATTTTCTCCATAGTCAATTTTTCTTTTACATAGCCATCGTGTAAAGCCTTAAATCCTTCTATTATCGCTTCGAACTGATTTCTAAACTCCTGACTCGTCAAGTATGCATAAAGCATTTCCATCTTACTTTCTCTGCCTTGATTAACCACCATTACCTCTTCCAACCTAATCAATGTGTATCTAAGCACCATTGATAATGGCTTTATCTCATTAAATGGACAAATCCAGACCCCATCCCGTAGATGAAAAGATTTGAAGTTTGAAGGCATTGCTTCAGTGACAATCACAAGTATGTCTGCATTCATTTCCAGATTATCTTCTTTAAGTTTCTGAATCCATTTTTCTTCAAAGTTTTTCGTTCGCTTACTTTCGTAATAAATTTTGCCACACTCCTTACCTATCGAATTTCTAACTATCTGAACAATATCTGCTCCCCTTTGCCCTTTCTTTACCTCTTCTATATCGTCAAGGGGATAAAGTTCTTTAAGTAGTTTCTCTATTTCTAATTCCTGTATTTCACCTTGAAGTTGTTGTGAACTTATATCTGCTTTTCTTTTGACACTTTCTAATTCTCTTCTAAGGTCCTCTATAACTTTTTCCTTCTCCTGTAACTTAAGATATATTTCATCCTCTATTAACTTCCGCATTTTTTCTTTTTCTTCTCTAAGTTTCTCTGCGAGTTCCTTTTCTTTCTCAAGTGAAATTTGTTCTTTAAGTGATTCTTTCTCAAGTTGAAGTCGATAAAGTTCCGCTTTAAGTTTGTTCACTTCTTTCACCTGTTGGGTCTTCTCTTCTAATTCCTTTTTCATCAAATTAATTTGGTCTATATACTCCTCTTTCAACGACTGCTCCATTTGTTTTTGGAGTTTCTCTTTTTCTACTTTGAGTTTCTTTGCTACTTCAGTATCAATCTGTTCTAGTAATCTTGCTCGCTCCTCCTCTATCTGCTGGCGCTGTTTCAATAAATAATGTCTTTCCTCCTCAACCTTTTTATCTACCTCCCTCTTTATAGTTTCCTCTATTTCTACCTTCGCTTTCTCGAGTTCCTTTTTCTTAGTCAGTAACTCTTTTT